>CAYSHS010000090.1:0-10893 GCA_964430845.1 uncultured Pirellulales bacterium
TAATATGAAAAAAGTAGTTTTTATTTCATCTTTTCCGCCAAGAAAATGTGGAATAGCGACCTTTACCTCGGATTTGATAGAAAATACGGCAACTGCGGCTAAAGGCGAATTCGAGCCTTTGGTTGTGGCAATGCAGTCTGATGAGCAGAAGTACAACGACCCGGTAAAGTTTGAAATCCACGAAAACGTCAAAAGCGACTATATATGTGCCGCGGATTATATCAATTTCAGCCATGTCGATGTTATCAGCGTTCAGCACGAATTCGGACTTTTTGGGGGAAACGCAGGGGGATACCTTAGCCTGCTGCTCAACAGGCTGAAAGCTCCGATAATAACGACTTTGCATACGGTTCTTAACGATCCTGAACCTGCTTATTACAAGTCTATGTTAGAGGTTTGTGACGCTTCCCATAAGATAATTACAATGAACAAACGCGGCGTGAACATGCTGCAGGAGATTTACAATATCCCGGGCAGGAAAATAAAGCTAATCCCTCACGGGATTCCGGATTTGCCTTTTGTGGATAGTAATTATTACAAACACCAGTTCGGACTGGAAAATCGCAAGACAATTCTTACATTCGGTCTGCTGAGCAAAAACAAGGGCATCGAAATAATGCTTAATGCGATGCCTGACATTATAAAAGCGGATTCATCTGTTATGTATATTGTTCTTGGAATGACACACCCGAATATCCTGAAAAACGAGGGTGAATCATACAGGTTCAGTCTTCAGCAAATGGTAAAAGACCTCGGAATCGAAGATCACGTGATTTTTCACAACAGGTTCGTAGATGACAAAGAGCTTCATAATTTTTTATGCGCTGCAGATATTTATGTTACGCCTTACAGGGAAGTAAAACAACTGACCAGCGGCACATTGTCATTCGCGGTCGGAACCGGCAAAGCAGTTGTCTCCACCCCTTACTGGGCTGCCGAGGAGCTTCTGGCCGATGGACGCGGAAGATTAGTGCCGTTTGATAATTCAGGGGAAATAGCAAAAGAGATTGTAGGCATACTCGAAGATGATTCGCTGTTTTATTCGCTCAGAAGGAAAGCATACGAATATGGACGTCTCAGAACGTGGCCAAGAATCGGCCAGGCATACTGGAAACTATTAAGTGCAAAGCGATTACCCTTGCGAATATCAGCCAAAAGCTCTCTATCTGCGGCTGAAACGATATCTAATATAGAAGTACCTGTACCATCGCTGGATCATTTAATAAAACTTACAGATGATACAGGTCTTTTCCAGCATGCAACCTTCATAATACCTAACCGTAACGAGGGTTACTGCACCGATGATAATGCACGGGGTGTAATCGCAATGACAAGGTATCTTGCCCAGTATCCCGACCCGAAGGCATTGCAGCTTCTTGATAAGTATCTGTCATTTATAATGTATTCGCAAAACAGTGACGGCTCTGTCAGGAACATGATGAGCTTCGAGAGAACATGGCATAAAAACGAGCCGAATAACGATGCCTTCGGCAGGGTGTTATGGGCATTCGGAACTGTTATGGCGTCGCCGCCAAGTCCGTCTTATTTATCTATCCTCAAAGACCGCTTCGACAAATCAGTTGTAACGATACAAATGCAAAAGCCGAAAGGAATGGCATATTCTGTTCTCGGAATGTGCGATTACCTGAAACAGTTTCCCGGAGCAAGTGACATCAAGCGTCAGCTTGAATTAGCAGCCAATGGCCTGGTAATCCAGTTTAAGGAAAGCATCTATCCCAACTGGCGGTGGTTCGAGGACGCTCTTACTTATGACAATGCTGTTTTGCCTCAGGCATTATTTGTCGCTGGCTTGACTTGTGATAACAGGAATTATATAGAAATAGCAGAAAAAAGCTGCGAATTTCTTCTGGCACATTCTTTTAACGGTAAACACTTCAGCTTTATAGGCTGCAACGGCTGGTTCGAGCGAGGCCAAACAAGAGCCTCTTTTGACCAGCAGCCGATTGAAGCGGCAAGTATGGTAATGATGCTCAGAGCAGCTTATGACGCTACGCATGATGACCAGTATTTGAAGCTCCAGAGAAAAGCCTTCGACTGGTTTCTCGGTAGAAACGACCTGCATGTACCGCTTTATGATTTCAAGACTAAAGGCTGTTATGATGGCCTGATGCACGATGGTATAAACATTAACCAGGGTGCAGAAAGCACGCTGAGTTTCTTACTGAGTCTGCTGTCAATCGTGGAAAGCTATGCGATTATCGATAAAACAAAGAGCGTTCAAAACGTCTCTTTGATGAAAAACAAGATAATAAAACCAGCGGAAGATAAAAACAAGTCCGCTGTAACTGCAATAAAGAACATAGCCATCAGGTCTGAATCAAAACAAAACCAGGTTGAAGAGCATACCTGATGATTACAAATTAACATTCAAATAGATATGTTTCTTATAACTGAACTTTTGCAAAACTCTTTTTATAACATTACTACCCGTATTATGGCATGATAATAATTTTTTTATTTGGAAGTTTAGTGTTTCCTGCTGTTAAGCAGGACTAAAGTTCCAAAACCCAGCAGGACGATTGTTGCCGGCTCCGGTACAAACCTGACGTTGTCAATATCGATCCATGAATCACCATTCGGGGTTACATTTGCCAGCTCGATACCGATTTTATTATATACGGCAGGGAGCGTATCGGCATAGTAATCAATCGAATATGTAGTCCATGTATCGGTTACTTCAACCTGCCTGCTTGTGATTGTTACCCTGTCACCATAAACATCGAGGAACAGGCTGATTTCGAGCGTAGCCGGCGGGTTTTCAGTAGAATCGTTTCTGGCATCAATCTGAAGGATAAACTTGTTGTCAAGCTGTGTGATATAGTCGGTTAAATTATAGACTGACGGGTCGCCATTATACAAGTAGCCTGTCCAGAGTCCTTCGTCTGGATTTGTGCTTGCTTTAACGCCTGAATTCAAGGCTGCAATATCACTGTTCCAGCCTGGCACATCTTGCCAGGAAGTTAGTTCTGTTCCTGGAATTTCAAAACCAGGATTGTTAATTGTCGGCGTTACGGTCGTTGACCATGCCGGGCCGGTAAGTCCCAGAATCAAGACAGCTATTAACACCTTTCTTGTCATACTCCTCCTCCTCAAAAATATATGCCAGAATTTGGTTGTTTTATGCTTAAGTCCCTTAAATGCAGACTATGCACATAGACCAACCTTAAAAGAAGCAACACTATCTCCTTATCAGGTTCTATACCTGTAATAAGAAATATTCTGGCCTTGTTTTTAAAAAAGCCCCTCCCTGGAGTAATCCACTTTAAGCTGTTATCTGAAATTATTAGTCAATACGGACTTATAATCGTAGCCAATCCAGCTTTGTCCTTCACCTAACGTTAGGCGATTGCCCAGGAACGATGGATTTTCTAACACATCGGAAGTCCAGTAATAAACATAGGTTCCGACAACACTTACTTATTTGTACTATATTTCCTATATTAATGTCAAGGAAAATGTGACATCTAACTCATATTTTTATGAAGATTTAAAAAAAAAGTGTAACTGCTTATTATTAAAACAGTTACACATATATGATTTAAGTTCGGATTTTAGATTAGAATATTTTTCTATGAAACGGGATCTTCGCTCGTTTTCATATCCGGCATATCTGCTGCCTGACCATCGGCTTGCTGATTTTGCGAGTCACCTGATTTGCTCTTATCAGCATCGCTTTTCTGCTTTGATTTCCTTATTTTTTCAACAGCAGCATCTGAAAGCACTTTTTCGGGTCCTTCGGGTACGTGTTTTTTAACCGGCTCTTCTGATGCTTCTTCTTCAGCGGCCCATTGTACTCTTCGCAGACTCAAGCCAATTTTACGCGAATCAGTATCAACTTTCAGTATCTTGACTTCCACATCGTCGCCAACTTTTACAACATCCTGAGGCTTATCTACCTTGTGGTCGGCAAGCTCGGAAATATGCAGCAGGCCTTCCAGCTCAGGCTCAAGCTCCACAAATGCACCGAAATTGGTTAATTTTGCAACTTTTCCCTTAATTATATGACCTGGAATGTACTTTTCCGGGATAGCTCGTATCCATGGGTCTTCAGTTATCTGCTTGATTCCGAGTGAAATTCGACGCTTTTCTTCGTTAACTTCAAGAACGACACACTTTACTTCCTGGTTTTTCTGTAGGGCTTCACCCGGATGGCTGTGTTTTCTCGTCCAGCTCAAGTCCGAAATATGTATCATACCATCAATCCCAGGCTCAATTTCGACAAAAGCACCGAAATTGGTCAAACTTCGTACAGTTGCGGTAACAATTGCTCCTACCGGGTATTTCTGAGAAGCTATCGCCCAGGGATTTGTCTGGGTTTGCTTGAGTCCTAACGAAATTTCCTGTTTTTCCTTATCAACGTTAAGTACAACTACATCAATATCATCTCCAAGATTAACAATCTCGTTTGGATGTGCAAGTCTTTTCGTCCAGCTCATCTCGCTGATATGAACAAGTCCTTCTATTCCGTCTTCGAGCCTGACAAATACGCCGTAGCTCATTACATTAACGACTTTACCTTTAACTTTTGCTCCGACTGGATAGCGATGTTCTACATCATCCCACGGGCTGGAAGTTTTTTGTTTGAGACCCAGCGAAATTTTCTCATGCTCCTTATCAACAGCAACAACGATGCACTCTATTTCCTGGTCCAGTTCGACTACTTCAGAAGGATGAGAAATTCTGCCCCAGCTCAAATCGGAGATATGGAGCAGTCCGTCGAGGCCTCCCAAATCCACAAAAACGCCGAAATCTGCGATATTTTTCACAATGCCTTTTCGGAGCTGTCCTACTTCGATTTCCGAGAGAATCTTTTCCTTGCTGCTTCGGCGTTCTTCTTCAATCAGCTTTCGCCTTGATATGACGATATTTCTTCCTTCCTCGTCTATCTTGAGGATTTTGCAATCCACGGATTTCCCGATAAACCTGCTGATATCGCCCGGTTTTCTAATATCGACCTGTGATGCCGGCAGGAATACAGGCACTCCGATATCAACGAGCAGGCCGCCCTTAATTCGCCTTATTACCTTGCCTTCTACTACATCACCTTCCTTTTTAGTTTCAAGAATATTTTCCCATCCCTTTATAACATCGGCTTTTCTCTTGTTCAAAAGAACCAGGCCGCTTTCAGAGTCTGTGTCCTCAAGAAGGACTTCGATTTCCTTACCAGGCACTATTTCGTCCGGGCTGTCAAAATCGCTCGCATCGACAATTCCCTCGCTTTTGAGGCCGACTTCCACAATTACGTCGTTGCCGATTTGTGATACGATTGTTCCCTTGAGAATTGCACCCGGCAGACGTGAATCAACCTTCGCCTGCAAAGCATCTTCCAGATATTTTTGTTCCTGTTCGCCGTACATTTCATTGACTTGCTCGTCAAGCTTTTCCTGCGACAGACCTAATTTGTTAATAATGTTCAAATCTACCATACAATTGTTTTCCTTTGCGGAGTCTGTAATTTTTCCCTGCCTGCGCCCCACATTTACGCCGACACGAGGTTATGCGACAATGCATAAACTTATACGTTGTTTTTGTTACCTGTTAAAAACACATCTGCCTACGCAGCAGACGCAAATTAAAATTACAATAAGCCTATATTAAAGAAAAGTTACTTTTACCATAATTAGAGTATAATATCAATAGCCTCTTTAATAATTTTCTATATCCTAACAAGAGTTTTGCAAAAATGAGAAAAGGCATATATTATTTAAGAAAATCGCTGAACGATTTTCTTAAAATAATAATTAATTCTTTTGTAACTCATTCATACATAATAACTTGTGTTTGGAAAAGAAAAAATAAAACAAATATTTTTTCTTTCCAAAGTATGTCTTTTCTCATTTTTGCAAAAGTTCAGTAATAAGGTTCAACTGTCTTTGTTATCTATAGTTCCGAGATTTTTTACAAATTCGTCGATAATCCAGTCGGGAGTAGATGCTCCGGCGGTAACTCCCGCGGTTGTTTTGCCTGAAAGCAGGTTTTTATCAAGCTCGTTCCAGTTCTGCAAATGATAGGTCTGCTTATTCACTGTTCTGCAAAGCTCAGCCAGTCTTTTCGTATTGGCGCTTTCCAGCCCGCCAAGAACAAACATTATATCCACCTGTCTGCATAACTGGACAGCCGATTCCTGCCTTTTTATGGCTTCCTTACACAGGGTATTTATTACTTTCAATTCGCTGAAATCGCTTTGTCCGATGGCGCCGAGCATCTTCCCGAAATGCTCTGGACTTTGGGTTGTCTGGCAGATTATGCCAAGTTTGGCTTGCTTAGGCAGCTTGTAAATGTCTGATTCATCAGTAATTACAATCACATCTCTCGCGCAGCCTACTACCGCCCGGACTTCAGGGTGGTCCTCTTCGCCTATAATCACTACTTTATACCCTTCTTTCTCGAATTCAGTTGCAATATGCTGGACTCTCTTAACCAGAACACAGGTTGCATCAACTATATTTAGGCCTTTTTCCCTCAATTTCTTTATCTGTTCAGGAGCAGCGCCGTGAGAACGTATAAGTACCGTCCCGGCCAGTATTTCACCCGCCGAATCAACGGTTTTCAGCCCATTTTGTGAAAGCTGCTCTACCATATCCCTGTTATGAATAATTGGTCCAAGGCAGTACACTTCACGCTCGTCTTCCAGGGTTTGATTAGCTACCCTGATAGCGTTTCTGACGCCGTGGCAAAAGCCGCATTTTTGAGCAATCAAAACTTTCATATAAAAAAAATATTTTGATTTTAACTTCAAATAGTCTAATAAAATCATGCTGGTAAATAGTGAATTTTATACGAAAATTACATTTTAATCCATAAAAATATCCTTCCAGAGCGACAATCTAAAAAAGCGATTAATATTTTAAACTTTATTCTTGACGGATAAACATTAATTAGTTTTATTTAGTTACTGAGAGTGAAGCAGGCAAATTTTGCATGCTGTAATCACCTCCGGATAAAATGCCTGGTTTTATTAGGATAGTCGAAGGAAACTATCGTAGTTCTCTTGGAAAGGATTGAACAATGCGTATCGCAAAACTTTCAGCAATTATTTTCTTATGTGGCTCTTTTCTCTTAATCAACGGCTGTACTTCTCAATTAGAAGATGCACGTCGTCAGAATGAAGCACAGCAAAAACTAATCAACGATCTTAGAGGTCAATTAGGTGCGGCGGAGGCCAAGCGCGATCAATTACAGCGCGAGCTTGATGATATTCGCGGAAAGGGTAATGTCGATTTAGATACTCTAAACCAGAAAATCGCCGCCCTTGAGCAAACTTTAAAAGATAAAGATAATTTAATTGAGCAGATGAAACAAAGGCTTTTGACGGGCGGAGCTGCGTTACCCCCCGAGTTGAGTAATTTGCTGGAAGAATTCGCAAAATCAAATGGCGGCATGGTTACTTATGATTCTGAAAAAGGTATTGTGAAATTCAGCAGCGATTTGCTTTTTAATAAAGGCAGTGATGAAGTTACAAGCTCAGCAGCAAATGCTGTTAAATCGCTCTGTGCAATCCTAAATACTCCTGAAGCAAAGGATTTTGATATTATTATCGCCGGACATACAGATGATATTCCAATTCAGAAACCTGAAACACAAAAATTACATCCGACTAACTGGCATCTGTCGGTTCACAGGGCAATCGCAGTAGAAAAGATTATGGAATCTTCAAATGTTGACCAGCATCGTATGAGCGTCAGAGGTTTTGGTGAATATAGACCGGCCCAACCCAACGCTCCCAACAAAGGCGGAAACGAGGCAAACAGGCGCGTTGAAATTTATATTGTGCCGAAAGGGGCATAATAATTAGAATGCAGAACACAGAATACAGCAGACAGTATCGCTCTGCATTTATTAGTGTTAAAAATTATCTCGGATAAATGGCTGAACGTACATTAATAATTATCAAGCCTGACGGCATACAGCGGCAGGTTGCCGGGCAAATTATTTCACGTCTCGAAAGAAGGGGTTTCAAGCTTGTCGGGGCTAAATTTCTGCATATAACTGTTGAATTAGCACAGGAGCTATATTCTGTTCATCGCAGTAAGTCTTTCCATGACGGCCTGGTAAGGTTTGTTTCTTCGTCACCTTCACTTGTTATGGTATGGCAAGCAGAAGGAATTATCGAGATTTTCCGGAAGATGATGGGCGCCACTTTCGGCTGCGACGCCCAGACAGGAACTATTCGTGGGGATTTCAGTTGCGCCCGAAGATTCAACCTCATTCACGGCTCAGACAGTGCCGAATCCGCCCGGCGGGAAATCGCCATCTTTTTCAAACCAAACGAGCTTGTCGATTACGACCTGACAAACGCCCACTGGATCTATGGTGTGAACGATTAAACTCAATTTATCATCCCCATCCATAAAAAAATGGGAATGCACTCAAATCTCAAAAAGTTTCATTCCAATCGAAGTATTTTCTAAAATTTATCATCCTTTTTAAAATTGCTAAGTCCTATAAAAAGAATGTGAGTCTATATAAATAATCCTGATTAGGGCTGAAGTGATAATTTGAGAGATTTACGTTAATCTCGCGGGCAAATTGTCCGAGAAATTGGTCAGATTAAAAACTTATTTTTGTTTAATCAATAAAATTCAAAACAAAATTTTTGTTTTAGGATTTTTGTTTTATATTTTTAGTAGAAAGAGAGTAGTTTTCAACAACACTTATAGTGGAGGTAACGGTAGTCGAATGGAATCAGTCCAGACTATCTCCAAAATCCCGGAATCGCAGGAATGTTTATTCTTTGGCGAGCTGCTCGTAGCCAAGGGCTTGTTAAGCCGTGAGGAGCTGCTGGAAGTGCTGAATCAGCAGCGCGACCAGGGCGGTCGGCTCGGTGAAGTCCTGCTGCGTCTAAAAATGCTCAGTGATGAGGATATAACTACAGCCTTGTCTGAGCATTTCGATATGGAATATATTCGCTTCGATAATAAAAGCACGATAGATACGATAGACAGGGACATAGCCAGGCTGCTGCCCGAGAGCATAGCAACGCGTTTTTGTCTTGTTGCAGTGGGAGAAGAAGACAACAAGATTATTGTCGCAATGGCAGACCCGCTCAACGTTATTGCGATAGATACCGTCACGCTCAAATTAAAAAGACAAATCAAGCCTGCTATCAGCTCACCGAGGGAAATTCATAAAGCGATAGAATTAATATATCACGGCTCGGATGTCGAGGAGCAGCAGCTTCGCAGTCTCATCGAAATAGAAATTGGCGACGAAGACAAGCTCCATGAAGATGTTTTTCTCGAAGATATTGTCGAGCCTGATTCGAATGGTGAGGCAGCTGCAAATAAAGCCCCGGTAATTCGTTTTGTTGACCTGCTGATGAGCCAGGCGGTAAAAAGCCGTGCAAGCGATATTCATATCGAGCCTCAGGAGCATACGACTGTTATACGCATGAGGATTGACGGTGTGCTTCGTGATATGGTTCCTCCTCCCAAGAAAATGCAGGCGGCGGTCGTTGCCAGGATCAAAATTGTTGCTCACATGGATATTGCCGAGCGAAGACTTCCCCAGGACGGCAGGTTCAAAATGAAAGTATCAGGTCGAGCAATAGACGTTCGTGTATCAACAATTCCCACGATATATGGTGAAAAAGTCGTTATGCGAATTCTCGATGCCTCCGCGGTAAAGCACGATCTGAACCAGCTCGGGCTTGAGCCTAAGTATCTCGCGGAATTCAAAGATATGCTTGCACAGCCGCACGGCATAATAATAGTTACAGGACCTACAGGCAGCGGCAAAAGCACTTCGCTATATTCGGCGCTTAATTACCTGAAAGACCCGACAAAAAATATCACAACAGTTGAGGACCCTGTCGAGTATCGTCTTGCGGGTATAAACCAGATACAGGTGAAACCTGAAATCGAGCTGGATTTTGCAAAGTGCCTGCGTGCAATTTTAAGACAGGACCCCGATATTGTTCTTATAGGCGAAATCCGCGATAAGGAGACAGTCGAGATTGCGATTAAAGCATCTTTGACAGGTCACCTGGTGCTGAGCACTTTTCATACGAACGATGCGCCAAGCGCGATAAGCAGGCTGGTTTATATGGGAATCGAGCGTTACCTGCTGGCTTCGGCGCTTAATTTAGTCATTGCACAACGTCTTGTCAGGCGAATATGCGAGCACTGCAAAGAGCCTGTGACGTTGAATGAGGAAATCATTAAGCGGCTTCGTCTGGATGAAAAACAGGTAAAGGATGCCGTATTCTATCATGGCAAGGGCTGTGCAGCATGTGGAGGTACGGGATATTTGGGACGTTTGCCGATATTCGAGTTCCTGCCTGTTGATAACGATATCAGCGAGAAGATTATTGCCGGCGAAAGCGAATCTCAGATCAAGGCGGCCTTACGAGAAAAAGGATACGGAGGCTTGATTGAGAGCGGCGCAAACAAGGTTTTACAGGGTTTAACAACTGCTGAAGAGGTTATTAGTATTGCTTTTACAGGAAAAGGTTAAAAGTTTATACGATTTTAGAAGGAAACTCAATAAATGAAAAGCTACGGGTATATCGCTCGTGATGAAACTGGTGCTCAAAGAAAAGGCCTTACAGAAGCTTCCTGCTCAACTGATGTTCTTGACAGGCTTCGTGAGCAGGGTCTGACACCCATTTCCATAAAAGAAACATACAGCGGCAATTCGTCAAAACCAACGTCCAAAGGTAAAACGCATTAAATCATCAGACCTTGCAGCTCTTTGCTGGCAATTGACGACAATGCTCGAGGGTGGAATCCCAATTACTACATCTTTGGACATCGTAAGTAATGATATTGAAAATATTCAGCTTCAAAAAGTTCTTTCTCAATTATCCGCGAAAGTGAAGAAAGGTCAGCCTTTTTCAGAAAGCATCGCAGAATTTCCGAGGATTTTTAACAA
>CAYSHS010000091.1:0-10849 GCA_964430845.1 uncultured Pirellulales bacterium
AACGAAAACTGGCAGACAACTATTACCGGCTCAACTAACGAATATATCACCATTGGTAACAGGTCTGTTATTAACGGCAGGTTATTTACGGAAAGTGAGCTTCGTAACGGCTTGGCAGTATGTATCATTGGTGAAACCGTACGTGAAAAACTATTCGGAAGCCAGGACTGCCTGGGCGAAACAATCAGGTTCAAAAAACTCTCCTGTGTGGTAATCGGCCTGCTTGCTCCCAAAGGACAGAATACGATGGGCATGGACCAGGACGATATCGTAGTAATGCCGCTGCGCACTTTTCAGAGACGCATCTCCGGAAATGAGGACGTCAGTCTTATACAGGTCTCCATCAAAGAAGGTGTACCTACCGAAAAAGCACAGAAAGATTTAGAGTCGCTGATGCGCGAGCGCAGACATATAACCGGCACTGAGGAAGACGATTTTACTGTTATGGATATGAAAGAAATATCCTCGATGCTTACAAGTACTACCAACATTCTTACAGCTCTTCTTAGTGCAGTAGCGGCTGTGAGCCTTCTTGTCGGTGGGATTGGTATTATGAATATTATGTTAGTTTCCGTTACCGAGAGAACACGTGAAATAGGTACCCGTCTGGCTATCGGTGCGCTCGAGAGCGAGGTTATGATGCAGTTTCTCGTCGAAGCTGTCGTATTAGCTTCTTTCGGTGGGATAATCGGCATCATTTTGGCACTGTCTTCGTCTTTTATGCTTACCCGTTTATTGCTGGTGCCTTTCGTTATTAATTGGAGCGTTGTAATTCTCGCCTTCCTGTTCTCCGCAGCCGTAGGTGTCATATTCGGATATTTTCCCGCCCTGAAAGCCGCACGCCTCGACCCGATAGAAGCTCTTCGCCACGAGTGAAATAAAATCTTGTGATAAAAATATTCTCGAAATATTTTTGATTTGCCATTTTTTGTTTTATATTTTAAATAGGGCGATGGACACAAATTTATAAAAGTATATAAAATCGCATTAATAATTATATGAGGATAGAGGTGATTTTAACATGATTTCAATTGAGCTTGATTTTTCCGAGTTCATAGAAAAAATAGAAAATAAAGATAAGCATATTATTATATGTATGGCCGAATCAGAGGCAAAAGAGGCTGAAAAAATTTATGAAATGACGGGATGCGGACAGGATTACGTTTATGCTGTTATGGGACTTATTTATTTTTTGAGATATTCTCAAAAACCTTATGGAATTAAAGAAGAACATTTACAGTTGTTTCGAGTTGTTTGCGAAAATTTGGTTGCAAAGAAGCAACTATCTTCAGACGCACTGAAAATGCTTGACTCTAAGGAAAATTACACCAGATACAAAGGAATAATATAAATTCAGAGATTGTCTTAACAGCTTTTATCTTTTCATTATCGTATTTATTTTTTCATCCAGCTCTGTTAAAGAAAGTCCTTCATCAGAAACAATATGATTTTTATCTGTCAAAATCAGCCATGGAAATGACTGGACGCCGCATATATTACCAAGCACGTTTAAGTCATATCTGCTGGCTCCCATAGGCGGCAGGATTTTATTTTCACTTACCCATCGATCCAATGTATTGTCTAATACAGGTTCGATTTTAGCATTAATAAAAACTATATAGATATCCCTATCGAGAAAAGCCTCTGTTCTTTCATTTAATCTTTTAATATAATCGATACTCTTTTTATTTTCCATGTCCCAGAAGCATATCAGAATCCGTTTGTTTTCAATAAACTTCGAATCAATATTAACAAGAAGAAACTTCCGCAAAACCGGCATGGGTTTTCCTATGAGTGATACCTTCTTCAAGTTATAAGGATCTATTTCATGGCCTTCGCTATCAACAATCTTCCCATCCTTCCACGCAAAAGAAATACCATCAACTCCGGGAACATCAACTTTTGCGCCATTTGGAATATCATCAGGTTTAAATGAGTTTATTGCTTCATGGTCGGGATTAAAGAGAGCTTTTCTAATTGTAAAAGTTCTTTCATCTGACCTGGGATTACCATATGTATTCGTATCAGAAAATGTCTTATATTGTTTCGGAAACCATATATCTCCATATCGTTCGAATGATAATACTTCGTATGTTTCCTTGTCAAAATTTCCCTCATCGAGCTTGTTTCCAAACGCGACGTCATTTTCTGATCGATTTACCTCCATTTTAACAATGTGATAATCATGTACAGGATCAATCCATACATGATATTGGCCGTAACCTTTAAAAACTCCATCTATAGCAAAACAATCTACACCTCGAATATTTTCAGGCTTTTCACTTAATTTAACTTGTGAGGGATTTTCTTTGATAAGCTCAACGATACTTTTATCATCACCTCTGGCATAACCCTTATACTGACCGGAAAACCTGTTTTCATCCAGAACGGCTGTATTGATTTCACCATCTTTGATTTTAGTGAATATCAAATAACCAAGATCATCTCTACTTCCGCTTCGGGTATAAGAATATTTATTTTTGCCATCCCACAAACCGCTCGAATAATCGGCTTCACTTTCGAGCACATTGGGTTGTTGCGGATTTATATTACCCCAGACATAACTTGTTGTTCTTTTCCTGTTGCCATCATACTTTAGAGATGATTTAAAGTACATTGTTCCGCTGAAACTTATGGATCTCTTGTTGTCCACATATTCAAATTTAGTTTTTGAATTAGAATCGATGATAAAAGATTTTGTCTTTTCTCTCGCCTGTGAAAATTTGCTGAGTAGTTGATTGATATCGGAAGGAATATCTTTATTTGTATTAGTTTCCGATGATGAGTCATTTCGTAATGAACTGCGCACTAATTCCCACGTACTTGAAGACTTATTGTCGCCGTTTGCGATAAACGAAAAAACAACAGTCAAACCGGCTCCAAGCAAGACAATCAATATACCAACCATAATTTTTGTTTTTACAGCAATGCCGGCAGAAATACTTGATGCAATTTTAGCGCCGATAGATGCTTTACTTCCTGCTATTGCAATTTTACCAAGTTCCTTCATAATAGAAGCAGGAGCGGCTTGAACTCTGTTTTCTGTAAGCAGGGCAGCCAGAATAGCGGCAGGCACTATTACGTTTCGTGATTTTAATTTGAGACGAAGCAATTCGATACCCGATTCCATCCAGCGGTAAACTGTTATCTGTGATATGCCGCACTTTTCCGCTATTTCATTTGTTGTCAAATTCTCGAAAAAACGCATGATAATAACTTCCTTAGTCTTGTCATCGAGGTTTTCAAGCTCCTCATCGATACAAACTGATATTTCATGCCATGCGGCTTTTGCATCCTCTGCATTTATAGTTTTAGGACGGGCTGCATAAGTTAATTCGCGTTTTTTTCGCTGAGAATCCTGTCGAATAAGATCTATAGCTCTGTTCGTTGCTGTGCGGTGAAGCCAGTTTGGAAGTGAGCATGTAATGTTGGCCGCATCATGTACCAACTGGAGAAAAGTATCCTGCACTGCATCGGCGGCAGTGTCTTTATTCCCAATAATACGAAGGCATACTCCATAGACCAAAGGAGCGTGCTGTTTTACAATTTCCGCAAAAGCATCGGCGTCGCCGTTTAAGGCGAAACGTCTCAACAATATAAGTTCATTCACCGCCATTTTTCAAGTCTCCATAACGCTATTGTACTTGTTATTTGTTTTCTACTCAAATATAAGGCGTTGCCAAAGGAAATATTTATCATAAAAAATTCAAATATCGGGAAAAATGTTTAAAATATCGTTATAATTTCTTCTGGAATGATAAGTTATGAAAAATGAATTTATGGAATTATATTATTCAAAATCGGCCAATTTGAGATATTAATCTTTTATTTTTTCGTCGAGATATGCTATTCCAAAACCTTCGGCGGTTACTTTGTGCTGTTTGTCTGTCAAAATCAGCCAGGGCAAAGACTGCACACCCCATCGTTGACCAAGTGCGGGCAGGTCGATTTTGCTTGTTCCCACAGGCGGCACAATCTTATTTTGTGTAAGCCATGCGGCCAAAGTTTGTTCTGTGACAGATTCACTTTGGATGAAAATCAAAAAGATGTCTTTATCCAACAACGACTCTGTTTTTTCGTTTAATGTTAGGACACAATTTCTGCTTGGCCTCTGCGAATAATCAAAAAAGCATATAAGCAGCTTGTTATTTTTAAACACATCGGGATTAAGGTCGACGCCGAATTCCGCTATACTTGGCAAAGTCGTGTTTAAGAGCGATGGTTTCTTTAATGTTGATTGATTTAATTCATAACCATAGCCGTCAAAAATTTTGCCATCTTTCCATGTATATTTTATGGTACTTGAATCCGAACTTATAATCGATACATCCGCCCCGTTTTTAACTTCATCAAGTTCGAATGATTTCAGTTTTTTGAAATCAGGATTCAGAGTAAATGAAATGACCTCTCTTGTCGTTTCTCCTTTACTATATTGATTTGTGGGCCATTCTGAGCCGCCTTTGTCTATCGTTTCCGCCGAAATCCACACACCGTCAAATTGCTCGAAACGAGTAACTAAATATGAATCTGTTATAATAAAACCTTTTTCAAGTTTCCCACCTGATACTTCATCTGCCAAATCTCCTTCTTTTTTGATAACTTCTGCCCTGACTAACTGGTAATCGTGAGCGGGATCAAACCATAGAGTGTATTTCCCATGACTTACATTAGCGTCAATAACATAACAATTAAAATCACCGACTTTTTCCATTTCATCCCTTAGTGATACTCCGTTTTCATACAATCCAAGTATTTTATCAATTCTTATTAGACTGCCTGAAAATCTTCCAAAAAAAGGACCTGTCGGTATTAATGATATATCTGATGGTTTCGAATTCATCGATATTGAAAGAGAGCCTGATTTACTTTCCTCATTTTTATTACTCCAGGCATAAGAATACACATTATTACCATCCCACATATGCCGTAAATAAGTAAAAGACGGATGATTTTCCGGAAGAGATTCCTCTGGTTTGGAATCAAGATCAAGCCAGCGATTTAAGCGTACACTATATCTATTGACATCGTAACAGTAATCTCTTTCTAATATACGATATGTCCATTCGCCCGGATTTGGAACAACAGGATGATTTGTAGCGCCATGGCTAATAGATCTGGTTTTAATTCTAAATGAAGATTGAATTTTGTCCTGATATTCTGCATATTTATCCAGCAGGCTTTGAACTGTTTCGACAGCAACTTTTGTTTTTACTGATTCTACAGATTTAACAGGCGCGCCAGATTGTATTGGCTGAACAGATTCTTGAGATTGGATAGGTTTGTTTGGCTCTGTTTTTTTAGTCATTTCCTGACGAACCAAATCCCACGTGCTTGGAAGCTTGTCTGTATCAGACTGTCCGGCCGCCAAAGAAGAAACTATAAAAAGAAATTCTATACAACATGAAGATATGATTATTTTTTTACCGTATCGCATTTTTGTTTCCCTGATTTCTTACATTCATTAAAGTTAATTATATTTCTTTTTGTTCTTAATCCGATTTTGATGATAGCCTCATAGATTCCAATAAATCTGCAATCTTCTTGTGAGTTTCCTGGCTCTGGCGGATTGTAAGATTTTTGGTCTGTCGGGAGGTATAAGCTATAATAGTTCCACCGGCTTTTTTATTGTTATCGTACCAGCTCTTTGGCTCTATGTTCTTTTCGATTTGCGCGATGATATTATTCACATCATTGTCTGTTTTAGCCAAATCAGAGATATTATAGACGTGAGCAACCAGCCCGACCTGGCTGCCAATTACTATGTCTGAAATTGTTTGTGACAAGCTATCAAGAGAGAAACTATCTCTATATACAGCTCCATATCCAGCATAACCCGGAAAACCTGTTTCTTCGGGTACCTCTGATGGCTGAACATCAATTGGTTCTGCCGGTTTTGTGTAATATCTGTAAAGCACAATTGAGCCGACTGTGATTGTAGTTACTATCGCAAGAGATATGATTTTAGTTTTGAGAGCACCGGCTGTCAGGCTTGAGCCGATTTTAGTGCCTGTTGCGGCGGCGGCAGCATGCCCGCCTGCCAGTGCGATTTTGCCAAGTTCCCTCATCACCAGAACAGGAGCGGCTTTAACGATGTTTTCGCTTAACATAGCAGCTAACACAGCAGCCGGAATGACAATGCCTCGCGACTTTAATTTATGCCGTAATAATCCAACACCTGTTTCCAACCTGCGTGAGACTGTCGGCTGTGATATGCCGAATTTTCCTGCGATGCTGGTCATCGTCTGGTTTTCAAGAAAGTGCAAAATAAGAACCTCGCGCGTTAGTTCATCGAGTTTGTCAAGCTCCTCGTCTATACAGCCTGAAATTTCCCGCCACGAAGCTGTTTCTTCCTGTGACTGGTTTTTCTCGGAACCAGCAGCGTATATTTTCTCATGCTCTTTTCTTGCATAATCCTGGCGAATCAGCTCGATTGCCCTGTTTTTTGCGACACGATGCAGCCAGTTGGGAAGTGAGCCGCTAATAGAGCCTGCGTTGCGGACTAATTGCAGAAAAGTATCCTGTACAGCATCAGCGGCACTGTCTCTGTCTGCAAGAATACGCAGGCATACACCATAGACCAGCGGAGCGTGCTGTCTTGCAATTTCAGCAAACACCTCGGCGTCTCCATTCGCCGCGAACCGTTTCAATAAAACAAATTCACTAACTGACATTTTTGTTCCTCGTATCGATATTTTATACCTTACTTGTTCTTCACTCAATAATAAGATGTAGCCGGGACGATTATTATTCAAAAAATTTCATTCTTCTGCAAAGATTTTTAATAAAGTGAAAAATATTAGGAAAAAGGCGGGTTTTTAAGATATAATAAACAGAATTCAGGAAACTGAAGATAAATAGTTTTACTTATGCTTAGGCGATTATGGTTATTATTATGAGTCGAACAAATATACTCCTTAAATGTTATTACGAAACGTTGTATGAGCTTCTTGAAGAGAAAAAGGATATCTTGGCAGGGCGAATAAAGGACGTTCTGAAAGAACAGATAGAAGCGACCGGCTTCGAGGTCTTCGACAAGGAGAAATTCGCGGCTTACTGGGAAGCATGCCTGGCTTTTATAGAAGAGCGGATAGAAGCCTACAATCCAATCGGAATACAATATACATACAATCGAAATATAAGAGAAGATGCTTTTAAGCTGGAAATGCAACTCGACTGGTATGACAGCAGGAAGGAATTTCAGGCTCTTGTCGAAGCGGCACGAACAAAGGCAAATTTAATGACTTCGGATGATAATTTACAGGAAAAAGCAAAGGAACTTATCAGGCAGGCAGGTGCGTTTCCTGATAAAAGTATTATCGCAGGATATAAGGCAAAGCCCGCATTGAAAAAACTGCCCGATTATGTTGTGGCGCTTATAATCGAGGAAAATATAAGAAAAGGAGTTTTTGATGAAGAAACAGGGAAAAAGTGAAGAGCCGGCATTAGCCTGGCCAATCAGGCTTGGCGATGAGGAACAGGTCGTTCAGTGGATTGCAGAAATTACAGGAAAGGACGAGCAAACAATTCGCGAAGGTCTTCGACGGGAATTCGAGCAGCCTGGCGCCAATGTCATGAAGGCTTTTGCACAGGAATCTCTGGAGCCTTATATATGGAGCGAAGAGCTTGTGCGATTTTATGAAAATACTGATGCTTTTCTTTATGAGCTTGTATTGTGGAATCGCAACAGTATTAAACGACGCATGAGAAGCTATATCGCAAAATATCTTGAAGAGTACGATGGAACAGGCAGGAATATACTTTGTGTCGGTGACGGTCTTGGTTTTGATTCCTTTTATTTAGCGCAGAACGGCCAGAAAGTGACATACTACGAGGTTCCGGGCTTTTCACATCGATTCGCGAGCAAGCTGTTTTCACTTGCTGATGCAGATATAAAAATTGCTTCCGAGCCAAAGCAGGTACAATCGAATTATTATGACGCCGTGATATGTCTTGATGTGCTCGAACATATAAAAGATGTACCGGCTTTTGTCGAGCAGCTTGTGAGCTTTATTCGTCCGGGTGGAGTATTAATTGTTCACGCTCCGTTCTACATGATTCATCCATCTAATCCGACTCACCTGAAAATCAATCGCAAATACAGCGGTAAGCTCGAATTATATTCCAATTGCGGCCTTAGGTTAATTAACGGAAGGTTCTTCTGGAATCCTCTTGTTTTTGAAAAAGCTTCAGAAAATAACAAATCACATTCACCTCAGCGGTCGGCTTTAGGTCTGTTCTCACTCAGGCTCGGCGGCTTATATTGGTCACTCGGACGGTTTTCAGTTATCCCTTTTTTATGGGTCGATTCATATCGTAAAAATCACAACAGATGGTTCGATAAAAAACGCGATAATAATATCCGGAATCAGCCTGAGCCATAACAAGTCATCCAGTTTAATATTTTCATATTTTTTGACAGGATGAGCTGGATTTACCTATTATAATACTTAATTTTCAAAATATTTTTCTTCATGTTTGTTCGATGTTAATTATTTTGTACCTTTTGTCCTGCTACAGCATCGGCCTTTGCCTTGACGAGTACCTCTTCGCGTCTATTATCTTTTTTGGATTCCCGACTTCTCGGGAATGACAAAGTCTATAATCCGTGCCAATCAGCGTAAACCAGTGGTTCAAAATATTTGGTTGCGGCTCTGCCGCGCTGGGCCTCTTTGCAGCTATTTTTTTTCTGCGTTCTCTGCGCTCTGCGGCTTTTATTATAATTTACTCTTCTGCAAGTGTTGTGACGCGGGGGTCAACTATTCGTGTTGTGCTCGCTTTCGGATCGACGAATGGGCCGGGGAGGCGTTTATCGCCGGTTTCTTTGCTGAACATGTCGGTGTTAATCTTGCCGAGAATAGAAACGCTCGGAAGCTCCTTCGCGTTCATAGTCAATTCCAATGTGTCAGGATTGAAGTCTATATTAATTTCCAGAGAGACACTGTTTACATCCCAGCCGTAAGAGTCACGCCACTGAGGCAAATCGAGCCATTTCTGAGTTTCGCCTTCGGCAAATCCGAGGAAACTATCTGGCATCGAGACATAAACGTTGCCGTCAGCATGGTTGTTTTTATTGAGGAACAGGATAGCTGCCTTACCGCAGCTCGTGAAGATGTTGTTGTAGATATAGATGTCACTGGCTGTGCCTGCTCCGCCGCGTTCAGGACGCAGTACCGGATAAACGCCATCGTTATCGCAGTGACCTATCAGGTTCTGTGCGATGACCACGCTGTCGGTTGCATGTATGAAAATTCCGGAGCCTGCGGCACCTCTCTGTCCCGGCGTACCCGGCTCGGAGTTGCGCACGTTCCATATAATGTTGTTGTCTATCAGGTTAAAGTTGCGGTTCATTTCCATGTGAATAGCAGCACTGACGGTCAGCACGTCAGCCAGCACATTGGCTGTGATGCGGCAGTTGGAATTGCCGCTGTCGAACCAAACAGCGTTGGCGTGCCGGATGTGGCGAATGACATTGCGTCGAAATAGCATGTTGCGGGCGCTGTGGAACTTGGCCGCACCGGCTTCCCATCCTCGTTCTGCGTCTGCCCAGCCGCACCACTCGATAAGATTGTCCTCGACAAGGACATTCTGGGTTCCTGCGCCGCATATACCGCATACGCCGCAATAGCGAATTGTATTCCTGCGAATGATGTGAGCTGCGCCGGCCTGCTGCGTGGAACCACCACCAAAACCGCCGCCAGCGATGTCGAGGCCTACACCGTTAGCCCATTCGATTGTATTGTCTTCGATTATCCAGTGGTTTCCGCCATTTGTGGAGACCAGACCCCGCTGCGGTGGCGGGTAACCATTACCGGCATGCTGGAAAGTGATTCCCTTAACGCGAATATAGCCGAGACCACTCTGCAAGGGGACAAAGACCTGCTCTCGTGTGGTGATTTCAATCAATGGATTAGCTGGGGTGTCAGCGGGCACACGAATGTAAAGAATGTTTCCCGAGTTTTCCACAGCGAACCTTGCATCAGGCGAGCCGCCGACTTCCTGCATGATTGCTCCCCCTGGTGTGCGTGGTGGAAGCCCACCGCGGCTTGCGGGCGGATTCTCTGGTAGTGGTGAGGGTATCCATGATCTTAGCGGTGCGTTTCCTAATTCGCGGGATTGCTCCATTGGCTCCAGCGGCTTGCCATTTACGAAGACTAACCCGCGACGTCGGAGATAGGGCCCCATATCAACTGTCTTTGTGTTGAGCCATGACCAATCACCAGCTATGCTGGCCAGGGCAAAGGGATTGTAGGCGTCGGGAAACATTACGCCGGTGAGTTGGTGTTTCCAGATGGCCGCCTGGCCGCCACCGCCGCGTCCTCGCGTTGAAGTTGTACTGGGTTGCCAGCCGTCATTGAGAGTTTCCGAGCCTTTCACGACTACTTTTGTGCCAGGTACGGCTTCATAGCTGATCATGTGATTCGGATCTGTTCCGCCACGTGCAGGCCGAACACACTCGCGATATACCCCGGATGCGATGACCACACGCTCACCTGGCTGTAAGACCTCAGCGGCTTTGCTGATTGTGCGAAAGGGCTGGTCAATAGTGCCCGGCCCATTGTCGTCGCACTTCGGGGAGCTGCCATCCACGTAATATGTTTTGGAGAACTGGAGCGGCTGTTCCCAGAATTCAAACTTAGTTCCATCCGGCAGCCGAGAGTCGGATGCTACTACACATTGTTGTGCCGACAAACAAAAGACACAGACCACAAAGAACTTTACTGAGCGAACCAGTATTCTATTTTTCATAATAAAATCCCTCTATACAAGAATCAATTGCCATGTTGGTTGGAAGACGACATTGAAATCGTTCGCTTACACAGGAGCCGCAATACGCAAAATCGTCAGCGAG
>CAYSHS010000092.1:0-10759 GCA_964430845.1 uncultured Pirellulales bacterium
TTTGGGATTGAAGAATCTTAATTTAGAAAATGAGACTTTTTCAACGATGGGTTTCAGGAATGGTCTGTCGTTAATGATTTGCTCTTTAATTTTCATTTCATTTTCGAAAAGGACAACGCCGCTAACGCGAATTTGTATGAAGTCCGGAAGATCTTTGTTATTGACGAAACATAACTCGACGTTGGGATTTTTCTGAAGCTGCTTGAAAAGGTCTTTCGCAACCCCAGTATTAAATATTATGCCTTTTTCATCGGCTCGATACATCAACATCCCGCGAACATGCGGCGTATCTCCATCAGTTGTCGCCAGGTAACACGCTGGGTACTTGTTCATAAATTCAAAAATTTCCTGTTTGTTCATTTTGTTTTCTCCTTTAAATAATAGGTTCTTTTCAATACTATCAAAGATGATAGCGTAGTGAGCTGGAAGCGTCAAGAATCATTCCGGCATTTTATTAGGATATTTTTGTTGATTATGGGGCGTGCAAACATTACTTTTTTATTTACGTATTTATGATAAGAGTGTTGAAAATATGTTTTAAGTGCTTTAATCAGGAAATGTGAATAAATGGATTTTTTAGAAAAAAGTAATGTTATAGAATTCTGGAATACGATAGCGGAAATGTCGCCATACCTTTTGTTTGGTTTTTTTGTGGCGGGGGTTATTTCTGTTCTGATTTCGCAGAAGACAGTCGAAAGGCATTTGGGCGGCAGGGGATTCTGGCCGCTGTTTAAGGCTACGATTTTCGGGATACCATTGCCTTTATGCTCGTGCGGCGTGATACCGGTATCGATTTCTCTGCATAAACACGGAGCGAGCAAAGGTTCTACGATAGCTTTTCTATTATCAACGCCGCAGACGGGAGTGGATAGCATATTTGTCACCTTGAGCTTGCTTGGACCTGTTTTTGCAATTTACAGGCCGTTGGTGGCTTTTGCGACAGGGCTTATCGGGGGAACTGCGGTTGATATTTTCGACCGCAGCACTCAAAATGAAAACCTGCCTCCGGAAAAATGCACAGGAGAATGCTGCAGCAGTGAACATAAAAATGGCAGATTTATAAGAGGATTAAAATATGGTTTCGGAACGCTGCCTCGTGACATCGGCGAACCTATGCTGATTGGCCTGGTTGTCGCGGCTTTTATTTCCGCGCTGGTGCCTGAGGGTTTCTTCGCGGATTATTTGGGTACAGGTATTTTCGCTATGATTATAATGATGCTCCTGGGAATACCTGTTTACGTGTGCGCTACTGCATCGGTTCCCGTCGCGGCGGCACTGATTATGAAAGGACTGACACCGGGAGCGGCTCTGGTTTTTCTTATGACGGGACCCGCGACAAACGCGGCTTCTTTCGCAACTATCTGGAAGGCATTGGGCAGAACTACCGCGATTATATATCTTGCCTCGGTAGCAGGCTGTGCGCTTTTGGGAGGTATATTGCTTGACCTGCTCGTTTCAAAATCAAGTTTTGAAGACCTTACCTTGTTGCAGGGACAAATGCTGCCGGACTTTGTAAAATATATTTCCGCGATTGCACTGCTTGCTGTAATTGGATACGGCATTGCGAGTAAAAGGATGCATAATAAAGTTAAAAGTTCCTAAAGTTAAAAAACTTTAGCTCATTTTAGTAACTTTACTCATTCTATAAAAGTCACCACACCGAAATTTTCCGGAGTCCATTTCGGATACAGGCCGTTACCCCAGTTTATTTGTGCTGTTTTGCCGGTTCCGTCATTGTCGTTGAGCTGAATTGAAAGGCCTGCTTTTGTACCTGTTTGACCAATGATACCAATCTCTGATAATGGAATGCTCAATTCGTATATGCAAACATCACCGCCTTTGGCGGACTGCAAAATGGCTAAATTATAAATGGAAGAATCCCTGAATAATTGTCCCGGCAGTTTTGTGCCACTGTGATTTTCAGGTCTGAAAAGGGTATAAGAGCCGCTGCCTCCGCCAGGCGATGCAGATGAGATGTAATATGCAAACGCTTTTATTTCGGCTGCTGCGCCTCGATGAGTCGGGTCGATGCCGAGAATCACACTATCGCCTTCGATATAATCTTCTGCGACAGGCGAGCCTGAACCTGTTGTATAATGGAGGTTGTCACGGACTTTCAGTGTTATATAAAGATTATCATCGTCCCACATCAAATAGCCTGTCGCACTAAGATTGTCAGGAGTCCATTCGTAGGTATCGGTTTTATAGCTAATCTGGTTGCGTCCTATCAATGGAATGGGGCATTTTGTTATCCACTCACCCTCGTCAATAAGACCGTCTATTTTCGGCGCTATAAATGTCCTGTATGCTTCAGCGGCATAATCGGTTCCCTCGAATAGGGTGACACGTATATTGTCCCACATAGCCCGGCCTTGACCTTTTGCAAATGGAGCGAAACTGACAGATTCAGTGTTTATTGGCATCTGCTTGCGGCAGGTGAACATTTGCCAGTATGGATTATCGGAGCCGCAGGAGAATACCTGGGTGTCGTACAGGTTTATACGTGTTCCATCGGCGAGGAATTGGGTCATGTTCGAGCCTGTGCTCATATTTTCATTTCGTACCCAGGCGGTATAAAGATATGTTTGGCCGCCCTGGATTTTCAGGTTTTGATTAATGTTGACCCAGTCATCTGAGTTCTCGAACTTCAGGACATATTTTCCCAGGCCGTCACCAAGTCCTTCCGAGCTGATGCGTTTTTTTGTTGTATTGTTTACACTCCATCCTTCAGGTGCTCGGTTTTGTCCAACAGGTGACTCGAAATCTCCGTTGACAACCAGGTTGCCAAGCTCCTTTGGTGATATGACTGTGAGCACAGCTTGTTTCTCGATAGTTGGCAATTTTTCCTGGTCGAAGTCGAGAATGACATTGATTTCATAATCTTTTTCGGGGATTCCTGACGGAATATCCAGAAGAATCTCTCTTGTGGTTTCCTCTGAGGGTTTGAGACTGAATTTGATTGGATTTATTTTTGGCCAGATTTCAGGCAGATTAATAATAATATTTCCTGATAAGTCGTAATTATATGTATTCTTCAGATTCAAAAACAGGTTTCTTTTACTGCCTTTAAGTATATTGATATAGGGAATTATTTGACGGTCTGAAGCTGTATTTGCGCTTGTGCCTGACCCGGCACGAGTAACCTGAATCTCAGGCACTAAGTATGCTTTAAGAATATCGAGGTCTGCCTGCTCGATGAAGAAGGGCAATTGATTGAGTGGTATTTCGGTTTTACCATTATTTGAAAGTACGAAACTTTCATTGCCCTGATAATCTGTGATTTTTATATTTTCGTCTCCTGTATTTAGAAGGACTTTTTCACCATTTATTTCGTATGTCGAAGCAACGAGGATTGGTTTATTGTCACGCTCGAATAGATGGAATAATCCGCCTTTGCCAAGTAAAAAAGTGCCTAAAGGTTTTGCTTTTGCTAATTTGCTGGTAAATACGGCGATAGAAGCCGCAACAGGACGAGGACTGTAATCATCCAGCATGTAGCCGTAATTACCTGCGACTGAAGCTATGCCCCCGAAGTAGATTATTTTTTCGCATCCTTTTTCAAGCTCATCT
This sequence comes from uncultured Pirellulales bacterium, assembly GCA_964430845.1. Taxonomy (GTDB): domain Bacteria; phylum Planctomycetota; class Phycisphaerae; order Sedimentisphaerales; family Anaerobacaceae; genus JAFGPS01. The sequence continues at coordinate 3,571 of CAYSHS010000092.1, forward strand.
GTCCACTGTTTGAGTATCCAGTCGCATTGTTCGGTATTTTGCAGCTCCTCAAGAGGCGGTACAGCCCAGGCGTTCAAACCCGCTGCTGATTCGTTATCCCATACTGCAATTTGGCTGTATCCTGCGAGGTCCAGGTCATGGAGTGCTTCCATTACACCATTACCGTTTTGATAATGCACCGGCAGGACATCGATATATTTGCCGACTCCTGATGATAAAACCTGGTTTCTAAAACTCCTTGGAAATAGTCCTCCCGCTAAAAGTATCACGAGATTAGAGTCGACTCCTTTTGCGGTTTCAGTGCCGATTTTACACATTTGCAAGTAGGTTTCTACCTGGTCTTTATATCCGCCTGGTGTAAGCTCATTGAGCCATTCCCAGCCATACAGCTTGCCTTTGAGTCTTGTTGTTACTATAGCTACAAAATCTCGCCATGCGTCCAAATTGCAGTCAAATACCTTATAACTGACTTGTTCGGCTTTTCCATTGAATGCGAATGGAGGAGGATCAACGAGACATAGCCACGTTTGTATTCCATATTTATTTGCTGTTTCCAGTTGCTGCTCTAACTGGTCGAGATTGTAAATATCCGGTGCAGGCTGGATGTTATACCATTTTGTAAAATGGCGGCATATCGAAAAGCCCAAACGCTGACCAATAGCCCATACCTGCTCATTTTTAATATTTCCTGAAGTTGTTATACCAAAACAGGTTGGTTTTCCCATTGTAATCGTTTTTAAGTCGGGTATTCTGGCAAATGTTGTATAACGTTTTTCCCAGCCTGGAATATCAATTTCAATCAGAAATGTGCCGCGTTTTTGAATGTTCAGGTTGATATAAATTTCCTGTCCCGTTTGTTCGGCTGTGAATTCCTGCCTGCCTTGAGTGACAATTGCGCCTGTTGTATCATAAACTACATAGTTTATTGATTTTCTCTCACTGGTCTGTTTAATGTCCTTCAGCCTTATTTTTAGTCGCACTGGCTCGTTATATGTAAAGAGATTTCCCGGAACATCCGTGTTAATATCGAAAAAACCACTATTATCGATAAAGCTTGCTGATACCCGGATTTGCCATGGCCAGTCTTTTCCGTTTTTATCTCTGAAGCCTGCAATCAGCAGAACCGGATTATTTCTTTTTACTAATTCCAAACCATGAGGAACAGTAAAAGTAAATATCTGTCTTCCTCTGCCTGGTGATGTTAGCTTCACCAGGCGGCTCATGTTCGGATAGCCTATATGTCCGCGCTCAGTCGCATATTTGCCATCAGGAGTGTCAATCCATGGACCTGTGCCCCACAGGTAAACAGTGGTTGTGCCTGAATGTTCAGAAGGGTCGAGATAATATTCGACAGGTACCTGCCACGTTTGACCTGAGATTAATTGTTTTCCTTCATTTGAAGAATCTACACGTATCCAGCTTTTATTGTAATTCATAGTTTCGGCTGAACTACTGATAGAAATTAGATTACATGACGAAATTATAAATATCGCACAAATGAACTTAAATGAAAGTTTATCTTTGCACATTTTATCAATTATCAAAATACCTTTCATTCCGATTTTATATTTTTAATACACCTGCGCCTTGTATTTTACCCTGTTTTAGTAGAATTAAAGCGTCATTGGCTTCTTCAAGGCCGAATTCCTGGACATCCGGAACGATTGGAATTTCCGCAGCCAAAGGAAGAAACTCTTCTGCGTCTTTGCGAGTAATATTAGCTACACTTTTTATCTCCTTTTCGAGCCAGAGATGACTGGGATAATCCAGCTCAAGCAGGGAATCTATGTCCTTGTTCTCCTTTCGGATTGCATTTACAACAATTCTGCCGCCTTTTTCAAGAATTTTCAGGGCTTCCACAATCGGTTTCCATACAGGCGTAAAATCTATCGCACTGTTGATTTTTTGCGGAGGTTTTTCTCCCGTTGCTCCGACCCAATCGGCTCCGAGTTTTATAGCCATGTCCTGATGCTCTTTCTGTCCGGGTCTTGTAAACACAAATACCTTTGAGTTAGGAAACTTGTGTTTTACCACCTGGATAACTATATGAGCTGAAGCGCCAAATCCGAAAAGCCCGAGAACCTGGCCATCCCGAATACCTGTTAATCTCAACGCCCTGTAACCGATTGCACCTGCGCATAGAAGCGGCGGGGCGGCTATGTCGGAGAATTGTACCGGAATTGGGTATGCAAAATCTTCTGAAACTACTGTGTATTCAGCATAGCCTCCGTTCACATCACAGCCTGTACCCATAAAATTCTCGCATAGGTTTTCATTGCCTGAGATACAAAAATCGCATTTGCCACAGGATGAGTTTATCCATGCGATTCCCACCCTTTCTCCAAGCTGAAATTTACCGGCTTCCGGTCCAAGTTTTTCCACTTTTCCGACAATTTGATGTCCTGGTATCACGGGTAATTTAGATTCGAGCCTTCCTTCGATTTCGTCCAGGTCCGTATGACATATACCACAGGATGTAATTTTTATCCTGATTTGCTTTAGACCAGGCTCAGGAATTGTCATTTCTGCCAATTCAAGAGGCTTATTATCGACAGGAGCGTTTTGTTTGAGTACCATTGCTTTCATAACTCAATCCTAAGCAGAATAATGTTTATTATAGCAGTTACCGTGTAAGCTGTCAGTAATTTAAGTAGCAGGAAAAAAAAGTTATATTTTCACGTTAAATGGAACTTATATATAAGATTACAGAATTAATAAATAATTTTTATTCTTGACAGAAGCGTTCATTGAAGTTATAAGTCCTATAATTAGGAATTATGCCCTGAATAAGGAACATATTCATTTATATATGGTGGTTCTTTGATGGTACAGGGTAAATTCTCTTGACAAAACGGGAAATTTTTTGTATATTAAAAAATGAGTAAAATTTGGAAGGTGTGTGTGGTGAAAATGGTAAATCGCTTTTACATCCGTTTTCTCCTTTCATATACCCCTATTATAAAAGAACCGGCAAAGTTCAGAAAAAGCTACTTTGCTGCGGAGGTTCGAATATGGACAATTTTTTCGAGAGAATTAAGCCATGAATAATCAAGAAAAATGTATTTTCAAGGCAGGTAAGGTTCTAATTACACTGACAATTATAGTCTCTTTGGCGGTGATAAGCGGGTCCGCAACAGGAAAATCACTATATGTTCTTTCCGATATTAATGGTTATCCACAGCCGCTTCAGGCTTATGATATTGCAGCAAATGGAACTTTAGAGTTTCAAGCTGAATACATTATACCAAGATATAATAATGGAGCTGTTGGATTAGCCATCGATTCCGATTCCGGGTATCTGTTTGTAACGTATGTATATTGGAATTATATCATATTGATAAATTCAGAAACTATGACTACTGTGCCTGAAATGGTATATGCACCCGGTGCATGGAATCTTGCCGGTATTGTTTATAACCACAAGAAAGGGCTGCTTTATTGTGTCGATCGCGGAAGATACCTTCTGTGGGTTTATAAATGGGACCCGAATACGATAACGCTTACACCTGTCGATGGAGCGCCATTTACCCTGAAAAATGCCAGTGCATATGGTATCGCTCTTGATGAGGTAGATCAGGTTCTATACGTAGCCAACTCCAATAATAAAATATATGCTTACAATACCAGCGACTGGTCACTAAAGCGAACGATAACATTAAATCGCTCAGCCGTAAGCGTTGCAGTGGATGTTAAAAATGGTTATCTTTATGCAGGCGGCGGGTATGTAGGCAATCCATATCTTACACAATATCACCTGGCGTCAAATACTCAGCTTGAAACTTTAGTTGAGCCTAATGCGGCCGCAGGAGTAATTGGAGTTGCAGTAGATCCCAACAGCAGCAGGGTATATATCACTACAGGAAACGATAACGAGCCGGGAGGTGATAATGTTCGTGTATATGATAAATACCTTCACCCAATACAAACTTTATATGTTGATGGAAATCCGACTGGTTTGGTTATCCCGGGAAAAGAGATCGGGTATAATCCGCTTGGTCTTAAAAAATCTGTCCTGAAAATTGTTAATGGTGATGGTTCTGCGAGTAATTCTGTTGATGCAGGTGACCTGGTAACTTATCGTATTTGTTTTAGTAATAAAGATAATGATTTTACCGTAGAAGACGTCGATGTTGTTGACACTTTGCCCAATCAAGTCAGCTTTGTAAGTGCCAGCGATGACGGTGTTTTCGGTGAATATGACCCGAAAACACATACTTATAATTGGTTATATCCTACTCTTGTAACGGGTTCGACCGCCTGCCTGGATATAACAGTAAAGGTTAACCAGGATGTGCTTCCAGGGACAACTATTACAAACTCTGTAACAGTAAATAGTAATACGACTCCTCAAACTACAACGAATGCAGAGGTTGTTACGGCAAGCAATCCCCTGAACGTGAAAAAAACTGTTTTTGGCGCAGTCGAAGGAACGACTAAGTGGGTCGATGTTAACGAGGTTATTACTTATAATATTTACTTGGACAATAGTGATAATAACTTTCCTGCAACAGATGTAATCGTTACTGATACTCTTCCGGACGATTTAGTTTTTATAAAAGCCAATGAGGATATTTTCGGGTTATATGACGATAATCTTAATACTTATACATGGTCAATTCCATCTTTTGCTCCGCAGGAATCTGTAAACCTTACACTAACAGTAAAGCTGAGGGAAAATGTTGCAGAAGGAACTACTGTTACGAACATTGTTACTGCAACAAGTGTTGAAACTGCTCCGGCTTCATCAAGTGTAGATATTAGAGCCGGCCAGGGACCACTACTTGTTACAAACACTCAGGTTATACCGGAGACTATAAGGCGTGATGGTACATTATCGGGTATTATGGTGGTGCTGGAGATGCCGCAGGAGTATAAAGTGAAAGATGTTAAAAATACTCCGCTTCTTTTGTCACTTAAGGATGACCCTGTAGGTATTACAGTGCCGGCAAATAGTGATCAGATTGTAGTCTCGTCACTTGGTAAAACATATGTTGTAGCAGTCTTCAATAAAGACAAGGTAATGAATGCCATACCGGGGTATGGTCCGAAAAATATCCAAATCGAGGGCACTCTAACAAACGGAGGTCTTTTTGCAGGCTATGCTGCTATAAATATTACAAGATGGTAATTCAAAATTTCCTCTTTGATTATCGAGGTTTTTTAGAATTTCCAGGCGGTTCCTACTCCGATGCCCCATGCATCTTTGGTAAGCTGGACTTCTGTTACTATGGTATTAATATTCCCTATTCTCCATTGTGCCCCTAAAAAGCCTCCCAATTGCGATTCTTCCCTGATTTGATGCGTTGAATCAATAGTCATAGATAAATATGGCGGGCTCGTGTCTAAGGTATTACCACTAATGTCAAGGTCTCCCTTTACAAAATGCAAAAAAGGGCCGCCATAAATTCTAACAAAATCGATTTCTATGGTAGGTCCTATAGCTAACTGGGCTTCCCAGTATTTAATTTCAGCTTCTCCTGAGAAATTAGTATCGCTATCATCTGTAATATCGCTTTTTCCGGGATATACCCAGTTTATCTGGAAAATTCCACCCCATGTTATATTGTCTTTCTTATAAAAAGTAGTTCTTGTTCCCGCACCCCATGAAAAACCGAAATTGCCGTCATTGCAGTCAAATTGACTTCCACTTGCCCCACCGGCTTGAATTTCATTTATTTCGCCTTTTCCATAGGTTGTTCCAACGCGTACAAACATGTCCCAATTCTCGAAAATGTTGGTATCAAAACGAGCTGAAAGCATTGCTGATTTTAAGTTTTCGAGTTTATATTTTCTATAACTTGTATCGCTTGAATATGGTGAAAGATGAGTTTCTGTACGCTCACCGAATGATTGAAGGTTCATTTCGCTGTATCCAGCCTCAAAGCCGGCTGAACTCTGTCCTTGTTTTAGAAGTGACCTTGGCGGACCCATTACGCTTAGACCGAAAACTGCGTTATTACCCGGAAATTGCTCGAAACCAGCTAAAAAAGCCGCTACAAGAACTATATTAATGAAACTATGCTTTTTCATAAGTTTTTTCCTTTCTATGTAATGTTATGACCCTAAAAAGTATTATATAGCATATCGACATAAAATTACTAAAGGTTTCCCTTTTTTTCTATTTTTGCTATTTTATCACACTAAAATTATAAATTACATAAAAATATTAAAAAAAATCGGGGTTTATGCGTATATTTTACATAAACCCCGATATATTCTTCGTCTGTGAATGATACCCGAAGGTATCAAAAACAGCACATTTTAATCATTTTCCTGCAGTTTTACTGACCGGCATCGAGCTGATGGCCGTAAATGACGTCATCAATGTAAATGATTCCTGCTCCATGCAACGGGTTGCTCGGATCACCTACACCAACAGCGATTTTCTTAATCTTTGTTAGATTTAAGCCAGCCGCCGTAAGATCAGAGTATGGAATAACCACAGCTTTCCAGGAACCCTGTCCAACTGCTATTTCCGGCTCATAGACTGTCTTGCTCTTTCCGGCACTGTCTTCGATTCTGACATAGAGTTTGTCAAGGGTATTGGTTCCATCTGCCTGGTCGGGTTCTCCAACAGGGACAAATGTCCAGTCATTTCCCGTGACATTTGCCGAAGTCGAAATATTGGAGAAAGTAGCGGCTGCAAGAGTACCCGCAGTATGACTGGTTACTACAAGACCGATATAGACGGAATTACCCATCTCGATAGTCACTGTCGAAGGAGTATTCGGGTCTTCGTCAAACGAATACCACGTAACACCATCTTTACTGCGCTCAGCGGTAAAGACATTGCCGGTTCGGGTTATCCTGAGCCAGCACGGACTGCCAAGCCCTGTTACATCATTGGTGTCGGTAGTGTTGCCCTTTGAGGTACGTCTCTCGAATTCTGCTGTGCCGGATGCGGCTAAAACCACTGTTGCGTGCACAGAATTGGGGTCCAGTGAATTGCGAATCATAATGCCCGCCTTCGACCACACATTGACATTTTCAATACTGTCAACACGAACTGTAATAGAGCCGTTGCCGGTAAGAGTCTTGTATGCAAAACGGAATTCGTCATTGACGTCATATATATCAACACCTGCGGCACTCATGGCTATGCCAGAGCCATCACTGGCTTCCTGGAAGGTTACCGAGGAGCCGCGATAATACAATAAGAATTCATCGGCGCCGTCAATATTTATGTTCA
>CAYSHS010000093.1:0-10706 GCA_964430845.1 uncultured Pirellulales bacterium
GATTTGGACCCGTGCAGCCCGTTTGATTATTATCCTGATCTTGACCTGTCAAACTTCTCGTCATGCAGCAGTTGGATTAAACTGGAAAAAACAAGCATTGAAGTCCCGAGGGATAGTGATGCCAGCTTAGGAGTAAAGATAAATGTTCCGCGTACCCAGATGGGTTTTTATGGCGCTACTATTATGGCTTCCTCGAAAGCACAAACAGGCGGACATGTACCTATGGTGATTAGAACTGGTGTTCCTGTTGTAACCCAGGTATCAACGAGGAAGATTACATCAAGCGATATCGGAATCCTGGACATGGGCATGGAGTTCGTTCCCTCTGACGGACCTGTTCAGGGAAGAGTATTTCTTACAATGAAAATTAAAAATGTGGGAGCTACATTTCCCCGCTTAAAGCCAGTTATAAGAATTCGATATTTCTCTGAAGGTCACTGGCGAGTAATTACAACGCATGAATTTAATGAAATCGGGATAATTCCCCAAAAAGAGCTTAATTTGAAAAGTTATATTGGAAAGTCTCTGCCCAGCGGCAAATATCAGCTTGACGGCGTGCTGTATGTGGACGGAGAAATCAGGGGAACCGGAGGAAGGCTCGCAAAAGAATTAGAATTTGAAGGCGACCCTCTGCTTACGAAAGCAGCATCGGATGTGCCCATCGATCTCGATCCGGGTGAGCTTACCATAACTGCAAGTCCGGGATCGAAACGATACGGATACCTTAAGGTTCATAATGCAACTACTGAGGATATTAGAATCGAGGCAATCCTTGACATTCCAAAGCCTTTTAAGGGAATAGCGGCGAATAATGTTGTAGTTGCAGATGCGATGACATGTTTGAAATGGCTCTCTTTCGATCCGAAGACTCTTTCACTTTCGGAATATGAGACACGCACTTTAGGAATTTCCGTTGAAATGCCCGAAGATGCGACACGTTATCCCTATTATTATGCCGCTCTTGGCTTAAAAGGCACCTATCCTGATGGTCAGGATGCAGGCACAACATGGGTGAATTTATGTATCGATAATAAAAATACGACAGCACAGCCGGAAGATATTGAATGTTATTCAGTAAACCTGACGGAATTCGATGCTGAAAAATCGGAGTATCTTGTCCAGGCCAGTTTTAAGAATGATGGAACCACACACATTATTCCTACGACAATAAAGGCTGCTGTTGTACAAGCAGATGGATTCGGAAGAACGGCAGCTATGTTGAAAAGTAATATATACGGCATGTTTTTACCTTATGAAAGCAGGTATTATTCAGGCATTTTGGATTTTTCCTCTGTAGCTGAAGATGATTACAACCTTGAAGCGTTAATGGAATTTCCGACAGATCAGCAGGTTCAGCAAGTAAGGAAGCAAATACGTATAAGAGTTACGAAGAATGGAGACAAAAAAGTACCTGAAATAATTGAAAGAGATGTAAAAAGTACTGACCTTATACAGGTCAAGTGGTGATTGTTAAGAATATGAACGGGAGATTTTTTGCTAAAGAAAGATGCTGGAATGCCGATAGAAGGCATAATAGCGATTACAGAAAGGGACGTAGCGTTATGGCGAGGAAAAATATAATAAAAATATTATCGGGCGTCTGTATAGTCCTTTGTACAGTGCTGTTTTGCACATTTAATGTTCATGCGACTAATGTGACAGTAAGAGTACAAAAATTTACTATCTCAGGCTCGATTGGTGTTGCGGGTGTTGAAATGCAGGGTTTTCCGGTTGACGAAACAGTAGAAACCGACTCGAGCGGTTACTATTCCGTGGATGTCGAATACGGCAAGACTTTTACGGTAAAACCGGTCAAGCCTGGATATAATTTCTCGCCTGCTACGAGACCTTATACTAATTTAAAAGAAGATCAGCCTAATCAGGATTATACATATATAGCTATAACCTATACTATTTCCGGTAAGATAGGCAATATGGCAGAAGTGGAATTAAATGGTCTGCCGGGCAATCCCCGTACGAAAAGCGATGGTACTTATTCTGTTACTGTTGAATATGGCTGGGAAGGCCAGATCGAGCCTTTGAAGGAAGGTTTCGAGTTCAATCCGAGCAGTTTCGAGGTTAAATCTGTACAAAGGAATATTATACAGAACTTTGCTGTATCTCCTGTAAAAATAGTGATTTCCGGTAATGCCGGTACCAAGGGAGCAGAAATGACCGGACTTCCCGGTAAAGTCATTTCAGGCGAAGACGGTTCTTATACTGTAACAGTAGAATACAACTGGGGCGGAACTGTCGTACCCAGGAAAGAAGGTTATTCATTCCAGCCGGCTGATACCATATATCAAGATCTAACAACCAACCAGGTACAGGACTATTATGCCGAAGCGGAAAAATTCGAGATTTCCGGTTCAACCGGTATGGCAGGGGTAAAAATGGACGGTCTGCCAGGTGATGTATATACCGATCAAGGTGGTATGTATAGTGTTTTTGTCGATTATGGTTTTAGTGCAACTGTTAAACCTGTGCTGGAAGGATATTCTTTCGAGCCTTCAACAAGAACCTACACCAAAGTAACGTCGAAAAAAGAAAATGAGGATTATAAAGCCAGTATTGAAACATACGTAATTAAAGGTAAAACCGGGCAGCCGGGTGTGACGATGAATGGTTTACCCGGTAATCCCGTAACAGTCGGTCCGGAAGGAACTTACAGTGTTACAGTTGAGTATAGCTGGACGGGAACAGTTATCCCTGAGAAAGAGGGCTATAATTTCCAGCCCCCGGACAGAACTTATACTGTCGTTGCGCAGAATTATGATAATGAAACCTATACAAGCTCGCTTAAAGAATTGACAATTTCAGGTAATGCAATTGTTCCCGGTGTTATGTTAAGAGGTTTCCAGGGAAAAGCTGTTGTTACCGATGACAGTGGTAATTATAACGCTACAGTGAAATATGGCTGGAGCGGGAAAATTATACCTTCCTTAAATGGATACCAGTTTGATCCGCCTAATATTGATTTTTCCAATGTTATCGATGACCAGTATGGTCAAAACTTTCAGGCTACGTTAAACAGATATACTATTTCGGGAACTATGACTTCCGACAAGGGAAAACCTGTCGAGGGTATTGCGATTTACTCTTCTGCTGGTAATACAACTACTGATGCACAGGGCAAATATAGTATTGATGTGGACTATGGCTGGACAGGTTCGATAATGCCTGAGCCAAAACAGGAAGGTTATACCTTCTCGCCGCAAGTCTATATATATGAGAAGGACAAGGCAATTAAAAGGAATTTAACAAATCAGAATTTCAAAGCGACAATACAGACGTTTAAAATATCTGATGTTTTGGAATATGAAAAAGGAAAGGGCATACCTGGTGTACAGGTAACAGCCAACTCCGGCGGAACTTCTACTGTTTCGAATTCAAAAGGGGAGTTTACTATCGAAGTGCCTTACGGCTGGACAGGAGAATACACTCTTTCAAAGCCCGGCATGATTTTCGACCCGCCAAGTAAGTCGTTCACAGAACCCGTCACAACGGATTACTTTAAAGATAAACCTGTATATAAAGAATCACCGAAAGTTGACCAGGGTACAAAACCTGATACAGGAACAAAACCTGATACAGGAACAAAGCCCGATACAGGTACAAAACCTGATACGGGTACAAAACCTGATACAGGAACAAAACCTGATACTGGTACAAAGCCCGATACAGGCACAAAACCTGACATCGGAACAGAACCGTCTGAAACAGATTCAATAATAGCAGAATTAACAAGACGACTTGATGAAATAGAAAGTCGTAAAGAGGGACCGTCTGAGATAGTTTCCAGTACAGGCGAGCCTCTAATTACTGATAATTTCGTCAATGAAGATTTACTCGTGGTGCTTGATATACTTTCTTCGGATACTAAAATTCCGATTTTATACGAAGATACACTTACAGGCGTAGTAAATTGTGCGCTTGACAAGGTTCCGCTAAGTAAAGCGCTGGAAATGATTCTTGCAGGTACTTCTTATTTTGTTAAAAAATTCGAAGGAGATTATCCGTATTACCTGGTTTGTGCAGGTGGAATAAAAGATTTAAAGTTTTTAGATATCAGCGAAACTAAACGTATTCGGCTGGATTATATCCCTGCGATAACTGCCAAGAAACTTCTTGTCGAGCCTTTCCAGCAATATGTGCAGGCTGATGAAGACCCGAACGGACGTTTAATAACGATTACTGCTCCTTTAAAAGTCCTGAATATTATTACCAGTGTGCTGGATCAGATTGATTACAAACCATCACAGGTTTTACTGGATGCACGTATCGTTGTCCTGGAAAAGGGCGACCTGTTAAATCTCGGTGTCGAGTGGGGATGGCCAACAATGCAGGAAGGTTTATTCTCTAATAATCTCCAGGGATTGGGAGGCTCTATCACGGATTTGGGAGGTAAGGCAGCATGGGGTATTCAGATGGGATATACCCCGGATGCTACTTTCTCAAATGCTTTGGATCAGGTATTGAATTTATTACAGGTGAACAATGAAGCTAAAATAATATCGAAGCCGACTGTTTTTGCACAGGATAATAAAATGGCACGCATCGAGGTTCTACAGGAAGATTATTATATCCTGTATGCCTCCGGTCTTACAAATTCTTACTACTCTCAGCAGCAGATGGAGACGATTACCACTGGTACCGTTTTATCGATTACACCTCACATAGGTGATAACAATGATATAGTCCTGGATATGGCGGTGGAAGTCAGCGATACCGTGCCGAATACGTCAAACAACAACTATCCGAGAGTAACAAGGCGAAAATCTGAAAATATTGTGCGTGTCGATGACGGCGGTACAGTTGCTATCGCCGGACTGTCTGAGAATCGAAATTCAGAAACAAAGAAAAAAGTTCCGCTTCTGGGTGATATTCCGATCATTGGACCTTTGTTTACCAATAAGTATAACGAGGGCAACTCTAAAGAGATCGCTGTTTTTGTTAAGGCAAGCATCGTGCATGAATCGAACCCGGAAGACCTCGATTTTACAAAAAGAGGTTTAGCCAGATCGAGATCTTCGATGATGAGCAGCGGAATTTCAGCGTATCCGTCTCTCAATAGTAATGACTCTGATATGTATATGACTCAGCCGACTCAGCCGAGCAGGCAATCTTCTTTCGATAATCTGGATTATCAGAAACAGGAGCCATTTATGGGATTTGAGGATTCCGGAAATAATAATTCAGGGTATCAGCCGGCTCCGACGAGAATGTCGCCGGAAGATGATTTCAGAATGCAGCTTCGCAACAGCATGGCTAATCAGTATCAGCAAGGTGGATATTAATATAATGTAATTTTTTACGGGAGAATTATTTGTGAATCCAGTTAAGTATAAATCAATTAGTTCCGGTGTGATTATTTTTTTGCTGTTGCTGATAACTTTAGGCGGCTGCATAAGGTCTGGGATACAGGTTGTTCCTATACCCAATCAAGATGTACTGGTCCTGAATGCAGATCAACTTGTACAGATTCTAAGGGCCGCTGGATTTTCTGATCCCCAAATCGATGAATATGGCTGGTCCATTCGAGATGGGCTTGCAAGGTCGGGTGCAGTAAGAATATTGATAGATAATACCGTAGAAACAGGCTTCGCTGTCAAAGGGGATGATGTGTATATCAGCAGTCGTTCTAGGGGTTACTGGATCTATAATATAAACACCGGTTTTGTAAATATGCAGAGAAGGTAAAACAAAGTAAAATTTTCTATTGTTTCGTACTATCTTTGTATTTAACAGACCTGACGATAACCTTACAATATGAAGGGCATATCTGCTTTTTCAAAAAATCTTTCTGATGATAGTCAATCCATCAGGCATTTTCTGGTTTTATAACTGTCATATCCGAAGTAAAACAATCTTTTAGAGATTATTTTTTCTCATACTACAATCGTTAAAATACAGTCCTGTTCCTGCCATATTGGCACATTCATTATTTTCTTTAAAAATGTAACTCCTTATTTTTCAGGAGGTTAAGCATTTTTCGCCATTAGGCATAATGTTTGCTTATATATTTTCCCTGAGTTATATTCTAATATATAAAGGTTTGGATTATGAAATTTGATAAATTTACATTGAAAGCACAGGAAGCGCTGGCAACCGCACAGCAGATTGCGATGGCCAAATCCCATACCGTAGCTTCTGCTCTGCACCTGCTAAGCGCATTGTGCAGCGATGATACAGGCGTAGTTATCGAGATTCTAAAGAAGATTGGTGCAAATATTTCACGTATCAAAGAGATGACCGAGAGCGAGCTTGGAAGAATGCCCCGGGGCAAAAGCCAGGCACAGATTATGCCGGACCCTGCGTTCAGCCAGGTTGTACTTGATGCGCAGAATCGCGCAGATAAAATGGGTGATGAATATTTAAGTGTCGAGCATTTGTTTCTTGCTCTTGCTTCTGTCCAAAGCGATGCAAGAGAAATACTCCGTCTTAATTCAGTTACAGCCGAGCAAATCGAAAGCGCACTAAAGGAAGTTCGAGGCACAGAAAAAATAACCGACCAGAATCCCGAAGATAAATACAAGGCACTCGAGCGTTACGGAATCGACCTTCTGGAAATGGCGCGCAAAGGAAAACTCGACCCTGTGATCGGGCGCGGCGAAGAAATTCGCAGATGTATGCAGGTGCTCAACAGGCGAACTAAAAATAATCCTGTTCTTATAGGTGAGCCTGGCGTGGGAAAAACTGCAATTGTCGAAGGCCTGGCCCAGAGAATAGTTGCAGGTGATGTCCCTACCGGCCTGAAAAATAAAAGAATCATCGCACTTGATATGGGAGCATTAATCGCAGGCACGAAGTTCAGAGGTGAATTCGAGGACAGGCTAAAAGCAGTCCTTAAAGAAGTCATCGCTGCAGGAGGGCAGATAATCCTTTTCATAGACGAGCTGCACACAGTAGTTGGAGCAGGAAAAGCTGAAGGCGCTGTCGATGCAGGCAATTTATTGAAACCTTCTCTCGCGCGAGGAGAGCTGCGATGTATCGGTGCGACAACCATAGATGAATACCGAAAATATATCGAAAAAGACGCCGCTCTTGAAAGACGTTTCCAGCCGATCATGGTTGACCCGCCAAGTGTCGAGGAGACTATCGCTATTCTGCGCGGACTCAAAGACCGCTATGATACGCATCACGGCGTTCGCATTACGGATTCTGCGCTTGTTGCAGCCGCTACCTTGTCCAATCGATATATTACTGATCGCTGGCTGCCTGATAAGGCGATAGATTTGATAGACGAAGCCGCCTCGAAATTGAGAATTGAAAACGACTCGCTGCCTGCTGAATTAGACAGCATCCGCAGAAGAATTATGCAGCTTCAGATTGAACGCGAGGCGCTCAAAAAAGAATCCGATGAAGCGAGCAAAGAAAGGCTTAAAAGAGCAGAAAAGCAGCTTGCCGAGCTGCAGAAAGAAGACAAGGAGCTTACTGCCCGGTGGGAGCATGAGCGAGGTGACATCGACCAGATAAAAGAGCTAAAGCAAAAAATTGAAAATGCCCAGAACCAGTTCGAGGACGCTCAGCGAAAAGGTGAGCTTGAGACTGCCGCACGTTTGAAATATGAGACAATCGCAAACCTCAAAAAAGAATTGGACCAAAAGGAAGCCCAGCTTTTACAATCCGATCGCGGCATAATACAGAACGAAGTCAACGAGGAGGACATCGCAGGTATAGTTTCCAAATGGACCTCGATTCCAATCTCCAAACTCCTTAGCGGCGAGCGTGAGCGATTGATAAAGATGGAAGAAATGATTCGCAAACGCGTTGTAGGCCAGGACGAAGCTGTCTCGGCGCTGTGCAACGCTGTGCGCAGGAATCGCTCGGGTCTTTCCGACCCGAATAGGCCGATAGGTATATTTTTATTTCTCGGTCCGACGGGAGTAGGCAAAACCGAGTTGTCCAAGGCTCTAACGGATTTTTTGTTTAACGACCCGCACGCTATGATTCGTATCGATATGAGCGAGTTTATGGAATCACATTCCGTCGCACGCCTGATAGGTTCGCCTCCGGGATATGTAGGTTACGAAGAAGGGGGACGCCTCACCGAAGCAGTCCGCCGCAAACCATATTCTGTAATCCTGCTCGATGAAATAGAAAAGGCGCATCCTGATGTATTCAATGTAATGCTCCAGGTTTTCGATGACGGTCGCCTGACTGATGGCAAAGGAAGAACAGTCGATTTCAAGAATACTGTCATTGTTATGACAAGTAATATCGCAAGCCAGCAGATTCAGCAGTTGACCGAGGAGTCCGGTGCCGACTGGGAAATAGAAGCTCACGTAAAAGATGCGTTGAAGATACTCTTCAAACCAGAGTTCTTAAACAGGATTGACGAGATAATCGTCTTCCACATGCTCAATAAAGACAACCTGGTAAAGATAGTCGATATCCAACTGGAATACCTCGCTGAGCGTTTGCGAAGCCGCAATATTGATGTCGAGTTCACCGACAACGCCCGCAAACAGGTTATGGAAGAAGGATACGACCCAGCCTTCGGAGCAAGACCATTAAAACGAACGATCCAGCAGCGAATAGAGAACCCGTTGGCCAGCGAACTATTAGCAGGAAAATTCTCCGAAGGCGATAAAATCAAAATAGACTCCGACTCCCACAAATTTACCTTCGAGAAAGTGTAGGACTTTCGGATTGTAGCTGGAAAACAGGCTCAATACTTATGTAAATCAGGAATTCAATCCCGGAATTGCAAAAAATAACGCGATGTAGAATAAAAATGTACAGTAAAATTTTGAATTTTGCCAAAGTCCGATCGACAAATATAAAGATATGGAAGCAATTCTTTTTAAAAATGCTCGAGCAGGGAATTTACCTCGCTCCCAGCGAATACGAAGCAATGTTTATTCCCCTCGCTCACACCAAAGAAGACATCTCAAAAACAATCGAAACCGCTCAAAAAAGTTTTGAAAGAATGAAAAAAGAAAAATAGAAATTATATTAATTACAAAAATTCAGCCAGAAATTATGCAAAACAATATCATTAAGTGTTTTCCTTTTATGAACTGAGCTATATTCACCTATTTCTGAAATAGCGATTTTGTTCAGTTTATCATTCATTTCCCAAAAAATATCACTATTTTCGTTATTGACCAAAGCTTCTATCCAGCCATTTACTTTCTTGTGCCAAAAGGAGAAATCTTCTTCTTCAACATATCCCAGCATAGCAGCAATATCAAACATTTCGCCATGTTTTTCATTTTTGAATCTTTCGATTCCTCCTGTTTCACCTTGAACATAATTCTTACCGCTGTTTTTTCTCAATCGTTTTGCTTCAATCACAAAAATCGGAGTATCATGTAAATTAAAAGTCTTAAATACAATGACTTGTAAATCAGGACCGCATTTAGCTTCAGGTTCAAAGAGATAACCTTTGTTCTTAACATTTAGAAAACGGCTAATCTGCTTTGTAATATAATCTTCATTTTCCGGCATAAATTCAGATTTTTGTGCATTTCTATATATTAGAGCGAATTCACCAAGAGTTGTTCTTAATAAAATGTAAGCGTTCAGGCAGAATTGTTTTGATCATCAACTGGATTTATTAATGATAGAACAACAACACCGTTCAAATGACAATGGCATATACTTCGCAAATATTCAATAACGCTTCGTTCTTGCAAACGGCACGTTGCACACACCGTCAATATACGCTCAACATAACGAGCGCCGCGTTCACTCTGCGTGCCGAAGCTGCCCTTACGCCACAAGACACCCTGACGAACAATACGCTCAGCAAAATTATTAGTCGGCTCCACACGTGCATCATATACGAATGTCCACAAATATTGACGCAGGTTGAATATGCGACGGCATTGGCCCGCCAAAGGCTCGCCGCTGTCAGCGCCTTCTTCCAGCAGGGCTTCGACTCGCTCTATCAGTGGTTCCATACGATGTTGAAAAGTCTGCCACAAAAGCGTGCCGTCCCGAACACGCTTACGCATATGCAGGATTTGTTTGGCCAGGGTAAACAAATCGCTTCCGATTCGACTCATGTTTCCTTTAGCCTCGGACAGCGACTTAAAATCTCTTTTCAGATGCGCCCAGCACAGTTGACGCAAACCGCCAAAACGATTGTAACCACTCCAGCGGTCACAATGAAGGATACCTGCAAATGTCCCAAGCAGCTTTTGAGCAGCATCCTGTCCTCGCTGAGCATGAACCATAAAAAACGCGGCCGTGCTGCAACACATTGCCCACAACCAGCCTTTTTGACGGTTGCCTCTGGGCCAGCCGGTTTCATCGGCATGCGCCGTTTGTTGTACTCGGACATATTGAGCAGCTTCGTTATACGGCTGTTCCAGTGCACAGGTAAGTTGTGCTTCGCAGTTACTGAGGCCGCCAAGACTCATCGGTATCGAAAAAACCTGATTAATCATAGCCAGTGCCTTACGCTTGCTGATGTTGAGCATACCGGTAAGTACTGCAACTATCGCCAGCACGCCGGGACCAAAGTATTTGCGTTTCACATCGTCAGGCAATGGTTTATAAATAAGCTCGCCGCAATCTTTGCAGCGAAAAAAATATTGAACATATTCCGTTACTTGCGGCTTTATTGGTGGTATATCAACAACCTGATGACGCATAGGTTCCTGATCGGTTTCTTCAATATTTGTACTGCCGCATGTGCATACCTGGGGTTTAAGGGGAATATGTTTTTGGATAAATTCTTCCGGCATAAGTTCTCT
>CAYSHS010000094.1:0-10570 GCA_964430845.1 uncultured Pirellulales bacterium
TGCTGCGGCACAACACCTGAACATATTCGTGCTCTTGCGCAAATGCTGAAAAAATAACATTACCGAATTGTCACCTTGTAAAATAGAAGCTTAATTTGTTTTGTAGCGGTTTAGCTTTCCTTTTTTTGAACTTTCCAGTAAATTATATATTTCTGATTGAATAGCTTGTGAAACGGAATAAGAGTAACTTCATTGGCCTGTCCAATCGTTCTGAAGGTCAGCGGCTTGCCGGCAACCGGCTCGATCCAATCGGTGATGTTGTCCGAGTCAACAATCAGCGGCGGAGCCGTGGCTAATTGTCTCTGCGGGAACCTGTACTGGTTCTGTGTTGTAAGGACGTTTTGGCTTGTAAGTCCTTCCGAGCCTAACTCGCCGGCCAAGACCAATGGACCATACATCATCGCTACCAGCGAATCGTCGTCCGGCATTGGACATGTATGAAGGCTCATCGGAATGGTGATCTCCAGCTTATCGCCATTTTTCCATTTTCTATCTATTACAAGATAACTGCCCGGTTCAGATGTGACTGCCAGAGACTTGCCGTTTATTTTAGCAGTAGCTCCCTGTTTAGCCCAGGATGGGATACGAATACGGATATCGAGTTTCGTCTGCTTTTTAGCCAGAATGGTAAGGGTTGTAGTATCTGACTCTGGAAAACTCGTTTCCTGCCTGATGCGAACGTTTTGCTCTGACCAGTTGAGTTCTGATGGTATAAATAAATTCACATAAAGAGTATTATCATTACGGAAGTAGATACTATCTCCATACTTGGCGTGATTTTCCATACCTGTTCCGGTACAGCACCAGAAGGAAGTAGTGGGCGTGTTGAATAATTTCCAGCGTCCCGTCGCTAAAGGCACGAAGTACATCATCATGCCTGAATCCGGATCCTGTGTGCTTAAAATACTGTTGTACAAGGCCCTTTCGTAGTAGTCTGCATATTGCACATCGGGATTCCAGGTGAAAAGATGCCGGGTCAGCTTGAGCATGTTGTACGTGCAGCAGGTCTCCTGTGTATGGTCGCCAAGCTGGTTAGCAAGCTGGTCCGGATCGGTGCGCCAATGCTCTTCATTGCTTGTTCCGCCTGTGCAGTAATCTCTATGCTCGGCAACCTCAGACCAGAAGTACTCGGCGATTTTTCTATCATTGGGATCTCCGGTCAATTCATACTGTCTTGCTGTCCCGATGATGTTCGGGATGAAGGAATTCGCATGTTCGCCTTTCAGGCGGTCTTCGCCACGGGATAGAGGTTCGAGATAGTGGTTCTCATTGAATCGCATGGACATCTGGAGGTAATCGGTGTTACCGGTTATCGAGTACAGGTTTGCATATGCTTCATTCATACCTCCCTGTTCGGTTCTATTGAGAATGCCCTGCATGCGAGCGTCATCAATTTTATCGAGACGACCTTTATTCCAGGCGGCCATCTTCTCGGCGATTTCGAGTGCCTGCTTGTTGCCGCAGAGGTTATACATATCCAACAGACCTGCATATATCTTGTGGAGTGTGTAATAAGGAGCCCACACTTGTCTGTTTGCCTCGACGCGGTCGAAGAACGTCTCGGGATAGGCGCTAAGATAGCCGCTGGAACCCAGAGCCGCCTGGCATTTTGCCAATTCTGCGACAATAGCATTAGCCTTTTCTTTGAGTTCCTCATCGCCGGTACTGCAGTACATCAAAGCACATGCGGAAAGATAATGTCCCATAGTATGGCCGCGTAATTCGCCATTGGGGCTTTCCCAGCCGCCGAGCGGCTGAGCAGATGATGGCAAGCCGGCATTTATTCGGAATGTGTGCAGTAGTCTATCAGAGCTTAGTTCGTGCAGATATTTTCTGTCAAGCTCCGTTGCATCCTTAAACGGTCCATCCAGCAATCGGACTTGTTT
This sequence comes from uncultured Pirellulales bacterium, assembly GCA_964430845.1. GTDB lineage: Bacteria > Planctomycetota > Phycisphaerae > Sedimentisphaerales > Anaerobacaceae > JAFGPS01. The sequence goes on from CAYSHS010000094.1 coordinate 1,887, forward strand.
CAGGCTGAAAGGCTGAGCCTTGTAATCAACTACATCTTTGGTAGAAGATTTGGTATGGGTTGTTATGGTGCTGCAACTTAAGGATAACGACAGGATTAAAAATAGAAACATTCCTTTCGTTCGACCAAGAGGCTCTCGACCTGTTTTCATTTTATTTCCTTTTATTAATGCTTAAAGATTTATTCTTTCGTCTGTTCTCGAATTAATGTCGCGATTTATTATACCTTATATGTTTTGAATAAAAGAACATATTTCCGGCCAATAGTTATATATAACCAGTGACAACGAAATAAAAAGAAAAATACCTATTGGAATATTCAGATTCACATTAGCCTGAGCAGGTATCCACCAATTTGAGAACCTCAGTAAAATAGCCAGGATAAAAAATACGCCAGAAATTATCAAAATCATAGTTTGCCTCATAAGTATATTATTGGAAAAAGAGAAACTAATATCTTTTTTGTGCAATGTCTAGCTGTTATTTTATTACCATCTATCTTCAATTGACATTCTCGATTTACCAGGTGAAAAAACATTTTACTCTTTATAGAATAATAGTGATAGTAAATATTATAACTGAATTTTTACAAAACTCTTGTTATAATGGCCAGGCCAATGTATACGTCTTTACAGGTTTCACATATCTCTTATACTCAGAGATTTCCAAAATACACTATATTTAAAAAAGATAAACTCCATAAAACACAGGTAATTCTATCGAAAAGCATGTAACAAGAGCAAGAATATTTTGTTCTAAAACTTAGTATTTTTAATAAGAGCGTTATTTAAATGCAATAAAACACCGGACTTAGCTCGTCTTTACTTATGTAGAAATAGTAAATATTTTATAAGTCAATAAACAGGACATTCTTATTATCGTCCCAAAGCTTTTTTGGAAAATTATTATTTGAACAAATGTGTTTACTGCATTAGGGCTGCCGGCACAAAATGTAACGTGTTGTGTTCGATTTCATGGAACCAAGAGCCAAAGAACTTGTGCTGATTGTGCCGGCAGTCTATTAAAGCGATAAACTCAATCCATGTTCATAAATAAGTGTATTTCGCAAATGAATCTCAATACTTTGGAACAATTATGCTTTTTTATATAAAAATCCCATTTTTGGTGTAACTTTTTATAACCGGTATCCACTATCCTATTGAAAAGGCTCATTCGTAGGGCTTTGAATTACTGAATGAAACATTTTGAAAGGAGCCGAAAATGAACAAAAAACAATACAAATCGTTAATTATCATTCTTGGAATTGCTTTATTACTTTTATCAAGTGAAGCCTTGGCCGCTGGTATGAGTCGCGGCGGTGGGCCTGGAGCGGCAGGTCAAAGATCTGGTCTGGGTCGAGGATTAAGGCAAGGTCAGCCCGGCGCTATCGGAATTGCTCCAAATGCAGGACAGGGGCCTCTTCGAAGGCAATTGCGGCAGCAGAATATGCTCCAAAATCAGGCTCAGAATCTAACACAACGACAAGGCCAGAATCAAGACTGGATTGATGGTTACAGACAGGGATTCGCCGATGGTCTAAGATTTGCTCAAAATCAAGCTCAACGTCAGGCTCAAAGACAACAGGCGGCACAGGGTGTAAGACCGGCTCAGCCAGGAGTTCCTGGAGTGACACCAAATGCAGGTCAAGGACAAGGCTTGGGTCGAGGATTACGACAAGGTCAGCTCGGTGTTCGTGGAGCTGCACCTAATGCAGGTCAAAGAGGCCGCGGGATGAGACGAGGTCCGGCTGCAATGCAGGAAAATGTTCAGGGAACAGAACCTAACTTTTGAAAGTGAATTTAATAAATGGAATTTGTTTCCCAAAGGTAAATAATTCCCTTAAAAGCATTGCCCCGCTAAAGGAAATTTCATAGCGGGGCTTGCTTTGCTAAATGAAATCAGGTTAAAATAAAAATACTCGAAAATGAAAATGTACTCGTATTCGATAAATCCTGTTTTCGTCACAAATGCAGAAATTGTGTTGTGTTCACTTCTGAACAAATTTTTTTCTGCAACGGCGGAAACCAGGACAGATATTGCTGAATATGAAATACCTGATGCCGAATCTTTAGATATCGAAGATGTGTATCTAAGCCGCAATGGAAATCACGAAGCGTATAAAAGACTCATTGAAAGATATGAGCAGGCGATTGCAAAAACTATGTGGCGTTTTTCAAGGGATGTCCTGACTCATGAAGAACTTGTTCAGGATGTGTTCGTGGAAGCTTATCTGAGCCTTATGACTTATAAAGAGCGGGCGCCTTTCCTGCACTGGCTCAGAAAAATCGCGACACGGGTTGGCTATCGATATTGGAAAGAGCAGGCACGAGAGCACAGTAAAAAACATTTTACCTTGCAGGAGTGGGATCATGTTCTTTCTCAATCACCTGACCAAATCAGTAACGAACAGGCGGCTGAGATTGTACACAATCTTTTAGAGCAGCTTCCACCCCGTGACAGGCTTGTTCTTACTCTACGATTTGTGGAAGGATGCAGTGTAGAGCAGGTCGCATACCGAACAGGCTGGACCAGGGGCATGGTGAAAGTTCAGACAATACGTGCAAAAAGAAAACTGAAAAAAATGTTTCCCAACGCTTAAAGGAGACCAAAAAATGAAAAGTATTTTTGATACATTGTGCGAAAAAGCAGGAAATGAAAAAGTTCCGAAAGTAAAAGTCGCTGAAAGAACTATTGCCTTAATCGAAGCCAATGAAATACATACAAGTTGGTTTTGGGACAGACCTTTGATGTGGGTCGCGGCGTTATCTTCCGCGGTCGCTGTTCCTCTGGTTGTTATGGCGTTTGTGTTCCAAAATTTCTGGACCGAGCCGCTATACGAAATTTCTCAGGCTATTTCATGGGCGATGTAATATGAAAAATTTAGAAAAAAATACGACTAATAATATTGATCACATAAAGAAAGTGTATTTTTGGCGTTCAGCGTTTTTCGGCCTCATCATTCTCGTTGCCGGGATTGCTATCGGCGGTGCGTCAATGTCAATTGTTGCGTCACGCAGGATAACACAGAAGCCTCCAACTCCGGAATACAACAGTTTGATGCCTCGTCTGATTCAGATTCTCGAGCTTAAGCAGCAGCAAATAAATAAGATAAGGCCGATAATTGACAAGCATATGCAGCATCTTAATGAAATCCGTGAAGATGCGCGAGTTGATATCGCAAACACTCTTGAGCAACTGAATAAAGAGATAAATCCGATACTTGGTGAAAAACAGAAAAATGTCTGGACGAACGAGCTTTTAAGAATCCAGAGACAGCTTAATCCTGAACCGGCTCGAAATCAACAGGGAGGCAGGGGACTTAGACGCGGTGCAGGCCAACAACCGCCCGGACAGGGTGGCGGCGGCGGACGTCTTGGAAGAGGTGCCCAGCCGCTAAATCCACGCCCCAATGCAGGACAAAGAAGAGCGGCAGGATTTCAGAATCCCCCAGCCGCACCAAATTCACCATTAAACAACATTATACAAAATGAAATTCCTTCAGGTGATTTGGAATCAAACGATGTAAATGAATAAATTCAGTTGGTTATTGGCAAAGGGAATTATAATTGGGTGTGTCCCTGGATAAAGCAATTCATGATTTTTGTAGGGTGTGTTATAACGCACCAGATAAGATTATTTTTGCTACTAAGTTTATTGGTCAGTTACCGCTTCTATGTACCTTGGCGAATTAACATGTTAATTCGCTATTCTAATAATTCCCTAATAATTCCTCTAGTTTTTCCTCTTAATCCCCTCCTTGCTAGCGTCTTTTTGCACATTACTGTCATCAATACTTTTTGTTATTCTTTTTTCTTCACATTTCTCATTCTTTTCAAATACTCGTTCAATTGTCAAATTTGTCATAAAAAGTAGTGAACGCTGGTGAATAAAATTAGAGCACAAAATTGCAAAGGCACCTAACCATACACTACCATTTCCTAACAAATAACAACCGCAAAAAAGGAAAAAAAAACTATAAAATCAGAAAAACCACTTATGATAAGTCCGCTTGTTCTTTGTTTCATCCTATTCCTTTCAAGTAATAATTAAAATAAACTATAATCAATTTTTTATGATATCATAGGTTATTAGTAGCTTTATAGTCATAATAACGGTTTGCAACATCAACAAAGTCCATATAGTTTTTTATTGTTGCAAAGTTTGGAACTGCTTTAGAAGGATTTTTACACAACTTCCAAAAACTATAAATTGTCCATAATGTTACTGCAACTGCTCCAACTAAAGATACCGAAACAGATGCAGCTAATAATGAATGAGCTACTCCGAAATTTTTAATAGCTAAGCCGATAAGTATTCCATCAGATAAAGCTGACAAACTGAAACTCCATCCCCAGAACTTTCCAACAGGAGCGATATAAGCTTGTTTATAGGTGGGATTACTTAATATACCTATTAGCCTCCAATCCCAAAACTGAGTTTTTTTACTATTATACCAACGACCAGTTGTAACTATCAATATTGGAATTCCAGTAACTCTATCAATATTCATTTTCATTTTTTTGTAACTATCAGGAACTTCAAATCTACAATGATAAGTACCTCCATATTGGGTACCAGTATAGATTGGATAATTTGCATCATTGAGAAGCTCAACATCAGGATATTCTATAAAAAAGTTTGATTCATTAAGAAAACTGCTAACTTCCACATAATGAGCATCGTATGTATCATATTTACCAGAACCAGCACAATGCCATACAGTTTGTAATGGGATATCTACTGTTACAATATATAAACCCATTGGATCTACACAATTTATTGAATTATTCCCGGAGTAGGCATACCAGTTCATACCCTGATACGCCGGGTCAAGCTGCAGGAATCTGCCTATGTATGGATTATAGTATCTTGCCCTGTAGTAGTAAAGTCCAGTCCGTCCTGAGCCGGATCGAAGGATTTCGATGTCGTATCTTCTGGCCGTGAACATGTATGGATTGCCTATTAGTGTAAGAGGCTGCTTTTATGTTTTCATTGAATCCAGTGCAATGAAAGCTATGGGCAGGAAAATGAAGACAGGCAGCCATGCCCAGAATTCGGGGATCACTTTATTGAAAATGACCTGCTCAGTTGCGAGCATTTTGCAGATAAAAGTTATTACGAAACACAGAGATGTAATAGCAAAGCCGATCATTACGGCTGATTTCATGGTTTTCGGGTCGCGACAAACCAGGATAGGCAAACTTATTAAAAGCATTACCATGCTTATAATCGGCTCGGTAATGCGGAAATGCTTCTGGCTGTAAAGCTGCGCCATGTCGCGGATTTTTGTTCTTTGAGATGCAAACGCCATCAACTGTCTTAGAGACATCAAAGTAATGTTTTCCGATTGGCATCTGATAGGGATGTCTTTAGCGGTAATATCACTAAGATAAGAAGGAATAGTGTGAATTGGTTTTTGCGGGTCTCGCTCTATAACTGTGCCGTAGTGTAACCACTGGTTTGTATTGGGATCGTTCGTATATAACTGCCACTTGCCGGTTTGATTGTCAAGGACTGCTTTTCCGGAATCTATCCTTGCTGTAACTTCCCAGGTACCGGGCCTGGAAGTTTCGTTTCGCAGAAGGATTGTCGGATTATAGAGTGTTGATGTTTCGACATCGAATCGTTGAGAAAAAATTAATGAGCCTTTTGCGTCAGTGATAAATCTGACTCTGTAAGATTCCTGTCCGGGTATATCCTGATGTCCCCTTGCGAGCTTATCAGCCAGAGAAGGAATAGCCATCTCCTGGTCAATGACCAGCACACCTGTTAAAATTAATGCAAGGAAAATTACCGGCCATATAGTTCTCTTGAGACTTACGCCAGAAGCCATTATCGCTATAAGCTCGTTGGAACGAATCATTTTGCCGAATGAAAACGAAGCAGCGACAACAGTTATCATCCCTGAAAAATCGCGAAAATAAAGCAGGCTGTTCAGTAAATAATAATTGAAAATATTTTTAATAACTCCCATAGTTGAGAGCTTGTCGAGATTTTCCGTAAATTCGTCGAGATTTACGAATAAATCGATTATTATCCTCATCCCTATTAATACGAAGAAAGCTATAGCGTAGCCTGTCAGAAAATTTTTAGCAATATATCTGTCTAATTTTTTCATAGCTTTCGTTTTACGTTCAATTTCTGAGCAAATAATAATATAGGCCAGAAGCGATCAGGCACAGGGCGCCCAGTCCCGCCCACATTATTGTTATACCGGATATAGTCTGAGCACCGAGGTTTTCAGTAAGCTGTTTGCCGCTCATGATACAAACAATCAAAATAGCTGCGGGTACACAGCTTGCGCCGAAAGCCGTGAGCAGGTGGCCGCCGCGTTTTAATATTCCAAGTCCTATACCTATCAATATCATCGAGATGCAGCCTGTTCCGAACACAAGGCGGGAATGTATTTCAGCTTTAATTTCAGATTTCGTTACCAGAATTTCTCTTTGCAGGGCGTTTTGCAGTTTGATCAGCTCCGGGCTTGCCTGGAATCCCGGTACACCGGTTACTTCAGCAGCCAGTTTTTGTACGTTAATCGAGCCTTTCTCATCATTAAAATGTTTTAATATTTTTTCTATGCTCTTGGGTATATTCAGTCCGGCAATCGAGTGCCACATTTTTATTTCACCTGTCTCTATGTCCCTTGCACTGCGCAGGTCCATAGCCAGGGCCTTTTCGAGCCTGCCGCCTTCCACTCGTAAAGAAGCCTCCTTGCATTTAAAAGTATGAATGTTACTTTTATTTTTCGTATCAAATTCAGTGAAAGTGATTTCACCGGTTAAATTTATCTGGTTTTTCATCACAGTGCATGATGCAAAAGAGAATTTTACAGAATCAGGCTCTCCATCTAATTCATATACAACTTCTGAAGGCTCGTTATTTTCTATATTTGTGTCCCTGCCGGATACCTTCAAGTTATTTTGAATATCATACGCCAATAATTCCGTTATAAGCTGAACCAGTGTCTCGTTAGCTTTTTTTGCAACAGGATCAAAGCGCATCAGGTCGTTCTTAATTCTTCTCATCTCACCTATTTTTTTGAACGATATATTATCGGCCAGAAGTGAGCCGAACTCGGTCGTAAAGACCCATGAATCGAGTTTGACGGCCTGCTCGGGACTCATTCGGTATATATTGCGGGTGGTTATTTGCACTTCGTTGTTTTGCTCATGCGGAATAATTTTAATCTTTGCACTTTCAGTCGTATTTATTTCTTCAATTTGAGCGCCTTCGACTTTAGTTAAAACTACTCCGAATAACGTGTCGTTTTGTACGTCAACATCATCTGCATAGAGTAAATATGTATCATCCGGGTTAATTTCAATTTTATAATACCCTTTTTGCTCGATGCTGCGAAAAAGCATTTGTTTGATGTCGGCCTTGAGAGATTTTTCCGCCAATTGAACGAAAGTAGGCATTACAAAGAAGCTCAGGAACAAGTTCGATATTGCCACGATGAAAGCAAGAAAAAGTCCCGGGAGTACTAAATTGACTATGCTAATCCCGCTTGCCCTGCATGCGTCAAGCTCATTATCGCTTGTGAATCGGCCGTAGACAAGGGCGCCTGAGAACAATGCAGCTATAGGCAGGACAAATGTAAGTGTTATCGGAAGGAAATAGAACATGAAAATCAGGACCTGACGGGGACCTGCGCCGTATTGCTGGATGGGCTGCAAAATACTGCCTATGCTCAGGATCAATGTCAGCGCGACCAATGCCAATAAGAATACTCTCAGAAGTTCGCGAAATATGTATTTATATAATGTATAAATCAAGCTCTAATCCCTTGAGCATTTCCCGGTTCGCATGGTAAAACGAATCCATTATCAATCTTTTTCAGCTCATGATTTTTATTGGATATTCATTGGATTGACATCTTTTATTCTATCCGTATAAATTTCGTAGGTATATTTTTTCAAAGCATCGATACAGTAATCGGCCATAATTTTATTGCTTTTTTCAGTTATAATAGGATATTTAAGATAATTTTCAAGCTCGGAAGAATATTCCTGCGGTTTCCCGGGCTTTTTTTCCAGGATTTTTACTATCCGCCACTTTACACTATCAGAGTTAAAACCTTTGATAGGCCCAATTATTTCGTTCGGCTCACTGTCTGCCCATAGACTGTTCCAGAAGAAACCTTCGCTGCTCGGAGAAGTATTATGGGCTTGCTCATCAGGATATAATGAATAATCCTTTTTTGCCTTATCGAATTCTCCGCCGTTGGTTATTTCAGCTTTTACACGCTGAGCTGTTTTAAGGTCACTGCACCAGATTTGATCGATTTTCAGCATTATGTCCGTCCTGAGATAATTTTTATTTTTATTATAAAAAGCCATCATCTCTTCTTTAGATGGTTCGTTAACCTCAGAGAATTTATTATTTTTTATAATGTTTAGCAGTGTATCATCTTCCCTTGCCCTGATCTGTTTTAGTAAATCCGGGTCATTATCAAATCCCATTCTGTGAGCTTCTGCGATAATTAGCGGCTTTATTAAAGTTTTATCCAGCAATTGCTCGATGCCTTTTTCAGTATCCAGGTTTTTCGGCCTGCTGGGAGGAGAGTAGTCGCATAATGTCTCGAACCAGTCTTTTAACGTAACCTTTCCCTGAGAAATCGTTGCCAGGTCAATGTTTTTCTCGTGTTCTGTATGCTCATTTTTGTCCTGTTCTTCTTTTTTAATTG
>CAYSHS010000095.1:0-9457 GCA_964430845.1 uncultured Pirellulales bacterium
TGTATCTACAACTTCCGATGTATCAAGATTTCGGATTTCATAACCTGTATATGGTGAAGAGCCTGTCATATTAAGCGCAAATCCTGCCGTATTCGTCGCCGCTGAGGAAATTGAAAGCATACGTGTCCGTCGAAGGTCGGTAACAATTTTCCCGGCGAGAGCTTCCGCCTGCTGTTTTGATGTAACGGAGAAGTTGAGCTTGGGTACGGCGATAGCCGCAATAACTCCGAGGAAAATTACAACGATGATTATTTCAATAAAGCTGTATGCAGTTCTTTTAGTCATTATCATTTAAAATAAAATGTAAAACCAGGATGATATATAATACCTAAGTGACTAAAATGAACTAAAGTGCCTAAAGCTGATTCGATATTTGCAGCTTTAGACACTTTATACTTTAGGCACTTATAACTTGTCCCGCTCTGCGGTGACGAGTGCATTTATAATTAATTTCACTCTTAATGATTGTGTGCACTGGCGTTAACCCTGTGATTAACCAAAGTATTTGGATAAGTCGCACCTGTGACGGGACATATTGGAGGGCCATCCGGGAAATAAGTTGTTGAATTGGTAATGACTTGAAGATTAGCCGGATAGGTGCCATCATGCTCGGCTGCATACAATTCGATTTGAGAATTAATGATATCGATATTAGTTTTGCAGCCGTTGATCTTGGCTGTATCCGCACTTTGAGTCAGTCTCGGAATTGCGATTGCAGCCAGCGCTCCAAGAATAAGAACCACAATTAATAATTCTACTAACGTTACACCTTTTGTACTTCTCATTATAAAGCTCCCAAAAAATTATTTTTAGAATTTTTTTCCATGATTTCCCCACGTTTGTATTTTCGACATGGAATCTTCGGTAGTTTAATTATTTTTCTAAATTTACATTCTTTATTTTAAATGAGTCATATAATCGAACATTGGTAAATACACACTTATAAGTATAAAGCCGATAATAACACCCATAACAGACGTCAAAATCGGTTCTATCCTGACAAGCATCGACTTAATCATCCGATCGATATCCTTATCGAGAAAATCGGCGCCCTTATTTAACATTTCCGATAATTTTCCCGCCTCTTCTCCTGAAGCAGCCAGTTGCGAAATTACCGGCGGAAATATATCGAATTGTTTCAGAGAGCTTGCGACTGTATTTCCCTTCGATATCGATTTTTGAAGCTGAGCGGTAATCTCCGATACTTTCGCATTGCTTACGACGATATTTGCCACTTCGAACGCTTTAACCAGCGAGACACCCGCTGAAGTCAGCATAGCGAAAGTCCTGATAAATTGAGAAGCAACTACCAGTCGATTAAATTTCGCGATAACAGGCATATTCAGCTTTAACGCATCCCATTTCGCTTTTACAGAAGGTTTTCTTTTCAGCAATTTAAACGCAAATATCAGTATAGCTAAACAAATCAAAATCAGCCACCACCAGTTGCGAACCACCTCACTTACTATTATCAGCGTCTGTGTCGGGCCGGGTAAAGGGACGTGCATTTTTTTGTATATTTTCGAAAACACAGGGACTACAAAAACCACGAGAGCGGCTACGACCAAAAAACACATAACTCCCACAATTATCGGGTATGCAAAGGCTGATTTTACTTTACGCCTGAAATCGGCCCGTCTTTCCAGGTAATCGGCACTGGCTTCGAGCGTTTGGGAAAGTTTTCCGCCTGTCTCGCCTGCCTCGAGCATTCCGAGAAAAAAATCTGAAAATATGTTTCTATATTTTCCGAAAGCGTCTTTAAGTGTCGAGCCTGCGACAATGTTTTTCCTGATATCTGCCAGTATGAGCTTGAATGAACGATTCTCAGTTTGGTCATGGAGAGTTTCGAGGCATCCTGTAATTGACAAGCCGGCCGAGCACATTCCCGCCAGCTTGAAAGCGAAAGTTACTATTTCATCCCGGGATATTCTTGCACGTTTCAAATGGGGATTTTTTTTGGGTTTGGCCTTAATTAGTGTATCGCCCATCTTCGCAAGGTCATCCCGAAGAAGTGCAATACTACTGAGATTTTCGCAAACACCGGAAAATATTTCACCATTCTCATTTTTTGCTGTATATTCATAGACCGCCATTATTCGGCCCTCATATCGACAACGCGAAGTATCTCATCTAAGGTAGTCTGACCTGTAAGAACCTGCTCGATGCCATCTTCACGCAGAGTTTTCATACCCTGTGCGATTGCCTTTAGCTTAATATCTTCGTCGCTTTTCAAATTGACTATCAGCTCCCTGATTTCTCTGGAAACACTTAAAATTTCGTAAAGCGCTCTTCGTCCGCTATAGCCGCTGTTCATACAGGCATCGCAGCCAGGACTGTAAGAGAGTTGAATTTTATTTGTGTTGGTTCCGTTTTGATTACGCTCGGAAAATTGTCGCGAAGAATTATTCAACAGGATTCTGCGTTCATCAGGTGATGCGTTATGAATTTGTTTGCATTTTGGGCAAACTGTCCTGACAAGTCTCTGGGCTATCGCTCCCAAAAGCGCCGAAGCTATAAGAAAAGGAGGTATTCCTATATTTATTAATCGTGAAATCGCGCCGGCAGCATCGTTTGTGTGTAATGTGCTTAAAACAAGATGTCCCGTAAGAGCAGCACTAACAGCTATCTCTGCTGTCTCATAATCACGAATCTCGCCGATCAGCACGATATCCGGGTCCTGGCGTAAAATGCTTCGCAGGGAAGAAGCGAAAGTTCTGCCTGCAGTGGTATTAATCTGGACCTGTGTTATTCCGTCAAGACGATATTCGACAGGGTCTTCCACTGTAACGATATTCTTTTCGGGGGTATTGAGCAGTTGCAGAAGCGCGTACAATGTAGTTGTTTTGCCGCTCCCTGTGGGCCCTGTAAGCAAAATCATGCCGTAAGGATTATTTAATAAAGACCTGAATTTCCTGTTATTATCTTCGGAAGCCACAATCTTATCGAGAGACCACCTGTCCATATTTTTATCGAGAATTCTTATCACGATTTTTTCACCGCCTACGGCCGGCAATGACGAGACTCGCAAATCGTATTCCCGCCCGTCATGGGATATGGAAATATGGCCGTCCTGCGGCAGGCGGCGCTCCGAAATATCCATTTCTGACAGAATCTTGATATGTGATATGACTTCCTGCTGAACCGAAGCAGGGACATCTATGGCATCGCGAAGCAAACCGTCAACCCTGTACCTCACCCTCATTTCAGGCTCGCGAGGCTCGATGTGAATGTCACTTGCCCTGGCTTCTATTGCACCGATAACAATTGAATAAGAAAGACTGGTAACAGGGTCATCTCCGAGCTGAAACGATTTTCCATCGAGCCGGGTGTCTTTCAGGACGTCTTCTGCGGACTGTTGTTTAAGCCTCATTGAGGCGATCGCCTGCTTTGTTGCATTACGCACGTTAAAATGATACCGTATGGCACTCCTTACGGCAGTTGGTGACGCGGCAAGCGGAACTACCTTGAAACCTGTTCTAAGCTCTATCTGGTCTCTTATAATAAGATTTAGCGGGTCGCTCATCGCAACGTACAGCTTATTATCAGCTTTTTTTATCGGTATTAAAACATATTGATTGGCAATCTGTGAAGTCACCATGTGTGCCGCTATCGGGTCTATCATCTCGGGAGAGAGGTTTATGAATTCAATTTTATTACCGGCCGCTATTATTCTTGCAGCCTGCTCCTCATCGAGGATGTTTTCCTCCTTGAGAATGCTCAAGAGACTTTTTCCGGTCTTTTTATGCTTCTCGATAGTTTCTCTGACGAGCTTTTTATCGCCAATTTCTTCGTAAAGTATAGGAATTATCGGGTCATTATTCTCCATATGGTTTTTTATCGGCATCACCCGGCGATGACTTAACAAACAATATATAAAGTTGCCTGGCAGATATGCCGATAGTTTTTTTCGTTCACGAAGATTCGAATAGTCTGTGACTCTAAAATCTTCCAAATGAAAGATACTCGAATAATCATTCAAAAAGGATTTAAAAATGAATGAAACTCTCGAAAAACCCTCGAAAGTAATAGCTATTAATCAAAATGAGAATGTTATAGCAGCCGCAGTGAAAATGCGCACAGAAAAAATAAGCTGCCTCATGGTGAACGATGAAAAAGGCAGACTTGTCGGCCTGCTTACTGAGCGGGACATTGCATATTGTGTCGCTGTTTCTCCGAAAGACCTTGAAAACATAACCGCAGGACAGGTAATGACAGCCAGAATCGTATCATGTCCCCCGGATACTCCAACCAGTAAAGCCAGGGAGATTATGACTGCTCACGGGATTCGCCATTTACCTATAGTCAATAGTGATGTTGTAGTGGGTATTTATTCCGCGCGTGACCTGATGCAGCAGCAATTGCAGGAAGACCGCGCCGCGGCGAAAGAAGTCGCTATGCTTTCAGCCTGTCTAAAAAGCATAGACCTTAATGAAGCGGCTGAAATCGTCACTAAGGAAGTACCCAAAATTTTCCAGGCAGGCAGGTGCTCGCTTTGTCTATTTAAAGAAGATGCCGCGATGGATACGCCGAGCCTGTCAAGTCAAAACCAGTGTTTGTGCTCACTGGAAAACCTTCATTGCATCGCCCCGGTCGATTCATTATTGCCATCAAAATCAATAATCGGAGAAATTTCAGAAGATGAGAATTTCACTTATGACATCATACCGGAAGATTGCGAGAAATCCGGCGTCCAGGGGCCAAGACTTGTCATACCTCTGACGATTTCAGGTCACAAAGGAAAAAGATATAGCTCATCGGCTTCTCCGTTCATGCTTGGTAAAACAAAAAGAGGAGCCTTTGCGGAAATTAAAGATAAATCCTCAGTCCAAAACGACCAGATGTCAGGTTATTTGTGCATGTGCGGCCTGGCCGACAGGAAAAATATGAACAGGGAGCTTATCTGCTATAAAGCAAAACTTACAAAGGAAATCCTGACTTCACATCTGACAAACGCAAGCCTGTATCAGCGAGCAAGATTGACTTCACTGACGGATGCGTTAACAGGTGTAGGCTCGAGGAAACTTCTCGAAGACAGGCTTCAGGCCGAAGCGGCAAGGGCAAAACGTTATAAACGTCCCTTTTCAGTTGCAATTATCGACCTCGACAATTTTAAGACAATAAACGATGTGCTCGGACATGCCACAGGTGATGATGCGCTCAGGAAACTTGCCGTTTGTATGAAACAGCAGAAAAGAACGCCCGACATACTGGCAAGATACGGCGGTGATGAATTCGTTATATTAATGCCGGAAACGAAATCCGGGGATGCCCTGATATTGCTGGAAAGAATACGCTCCGAAGTCCAGAAAATATATGTAGCGGAAAACATTTCCATGACAATCAGTTGCGGCATAGCACAGGGTATGCCTGAGAACAACGATGGCTCAGGAGATGTAGTTCGCAGGGCAGACCTGGCTCTTTACGAAGCAAAAAGCGCAGGGCGAAACTGTGTCAAGCTCTGGGACGAAAATATGTCAAAGGTTTTGAGTCCTGACGATATCGAGATAGAAAAAATTAAAAAGCTCAAGAGACGCGTCGCCGGGCTTTCAGAGCAGGCGGAAAATATGTTTATCCAGAGTATCTGGGGACTTGTACAGGCGCTCGAAGCGAAAGACCCGTATTTGAGGAAACACTCCGAGAATGTGATGTACTACACTGTCGGGATTGCAGGTGCGATGAATCTTCCCGCCAAAAAAATAGAAATAATTCGCAGGGCGGCAATGATACATGACATCGGGAAAATCGGTGTGCCGGACGCGATTATAGTCAAACCAGACAGACTAACACCTCGTGAAAAAAGCATCATCGAGCAGCATCCCCTTATAGCGGTGCGAATCCTCGAAAAGATGAGCTTTCTCGAAGATGAGGTGGCTATCGTTCGCGGCCATCACGAAAAGTGGAACGGCCAGGGGTATCCCGACGGGCTTTCGAAAACCGCTATTCCTATCGGCTCACGTATTTTAGCTGTCGCTGATTCTTTCGATGCACTGACTTCCATCAGGGCATATCATAAGCCGAGAACACTTGACGAAGCAGTTGAAATTCTTATTGATTCTTCCGAATACGACTTCGATCCTGACGTTGTAAAAGCATTAGTCTCGTGGATTACAGATACCCGAAAACAAATCGGCACAAACGAAAAAGTTACTATCGAGGATTTAATAGAATCGCAAAAGCGGCTTGGACACAGTTATCCGGCGGAATTTACCGATAAAACTGCGAACAACGCCGCAGTTAATGCTTAACGTTAACTATTTCGCCTTTGCAACTGTTCGTTAATATTACGAATCCTCTCTTCAAAAGGCGGATGCGTCGAAAAATAGCTTCCTATCTCGATTCGCTTTTCGGAAGACTTCAGCTCACTCAAACGCCTGAGCAATCTTATGGAAGCCTCCGGCGTGAAACCGGCAGCCTCGACCAGGCGAACGCCCAGCTTATCAGCCTGAAATTCCAAATCCTGAGAGTACGT
This sequence comes from uncultured Pirellulales bacterium, assembly GCA_964430845.1. Lineage (GTDB taxonomy): Bacteria > Planctomycetota > Phycisphaerae > Sedimentisphaerales > Anaerobacaceae > JAFGPS01. Next base: position 6,470 of record CAYSHS010000095.1, read on the forward strand.
ACTTTCGAGATACTGCATCCCGACTTTCTTCACCCATCCCACAACTACGCCGCGAGCAGGCGCAACTCGCGAAGCGGCTGTTACTGCAAAATCCCGCATTATCCGATTAATCGCGTGCTTGCGAATCACATGTCCCATTTCATGTGCGATGATAAAAGCTGTTTCGTCCTTATCCCACTGGCACAATTCCAGAATCGAGCGAGTTAAAAAGATAAATCCGCCTGGCAAGGCAAACGCGTTCGGCTCTGCGCCTGCAATTGCCTCGAAGCTGAACGTGCGCGATTCGTTTGCTACACATTCGCGAAGGCGAAGGCCGGTTTCATTGAGCATTTGTTCGACCCGGGAATCCCTGTCGATCTCAGCCTGCAATCTTATCTCACGCGCAAGGTCCCTGCCTACCTCGTTTTCTATTTTTATACTATCAGCTTCAGTCCCGGTCATCGAATGCCATATCCACTTCGCCTTGCGAACCTTAGGACCAACCTGCCTTCCAAGATTGTAAAATAAGCCGGACATAAAAAATTTAATTTCTAAACACTAAATCCGAAACAATTTTCAAAAATCCAATTGAAAAATGATTGAAACTGTCAACTATCTTACCCCAAAGACGTGAAAATTTCGAGATGTTTCTTGAAAACTAATGAACCACGAAGAAAAAAAACAAAGACTAAAAACTAACCACTATTTTAAGTTCATTCATTTTTATTCTTGGGCGGTGATAGCTGTTTTTCAGTTATTTCATTTGTCAGTGGATTCCTGTAGCCTCTACTAGACCTTGCCATTGAACGGCCTTGTGGTCTTGGTTTCAAGTCATCTGCCAGCCTATATTTTACACCATCCAAAATTGTTTTTCTTACCTTCTCATCTTTAACATATTTTGCAATATCCTGTTTTAATGCATCTATATCAAGATTTAGGGAATAATCAGATGAAAGGCTGGAATATAAATGATAAATGTTTCTCTGAAGAGTTCTTAAGTCATTTTCTTTTAAGCTTTGCAAACTATACTGTTCATAGCTCAATAGCATGATTTCTTCATATTTTTTTAACCCGGCTTCATACTCGGCACGCAGATTAGGGTCCTTTATGCCTTCCTTTATTTGCTCGGTTGACATTCCACTTATAAATGGGCCATCGTAACCAACTGGCGGTTTTCGCGGATCTATCGGAATCTTGATCTCATATTTAACAGTATCCCAATTTGGAATAATATTTTTTTCAAGGCGCTCCCAAACACTAAAATAATATTTCGCATCTTCACATCTCTCCTGCGGCCAATCTTTTTCTTTTATAAAATCACCTGAAGATGTACGGAGAATTCTCTTATTGATTTGAGATGTTAAATTGAACTCATCCATTACTGAAATTTTTTCATTCTCAGGAAGTTTATTTAACTTATCAAGTGCCATTTTCACATAGTTATCAGCAAGCTCGTAATAATTATTATTTTGTTTGCGAATATTATTCATATTAAAAGTATCATTTTTTTCATTAAGAGCTGTCGCGATTGAACAGATAACTACACTGTAGGAATGCTTATCTTTTTGGTACCATTTTTTCTCAAGATTATCAGCGAGTTTTTCAAGCTCATTAATGTCGTTAGCCTTAGCAAGAACTGAAATGTTATTCACATCTTCCAATAATTCTTTTTTTATCGTTTCCTTCATATTTGAACCAGTAGCAAACACAAATTTCGATGTTAAAATAATCGGTATTGTTACAACAAATAATATATTATATATTCTGGATCGCAAATTTATGTCCTTTCAAACTAAGTTTAAATATATTCTTTTCTAACAAAAATTCAATATAAATAACTTGTAATCAAAAATACCACAGATATGCATCCCCGTGATTATTTTGCCAAGGTCCTTCACCGTCTTTTTGTATAGTCGCATTTCCATTGTTATATACATGGCTTTCCTGATTCATATTACCAATAAGAATAAGGCTTGTATATGGAGGATTTGGATCATAATATTTCCACGGTATATCCCACTTGAAATAACCATATGAATATGGCGTACAAGTATTAAAACAATAAAATTCTGCATAGTCATGCGGATCATATGGCCAATAGTATTCCATTATGATGCGACACCCCAAATTTTTATCACCCGAGCCAACTGGAACAGGCCAAGCCCATTCATTGTGACTAAAATTTAAAAAGTTATGAGGAGAAGTAGCAAACCATCCTATACAGGACGTAGGTGTGCAAGAACATTCCTTAAATCTTATCCAGGTGAACGAAACATCTGTAGGTGTAAGGAACATATATGTGCAAAGACCTATTGAATAATAATTGTGTTCGTGATAAATATATGAACTTGGATCTTTATAACAATATCCCCCATCTGGCTGGATAACAGGAATGATAAAATCTTGATAGACTCCTGCTGACGGACCAGATTTAACTTCACACCATATATAATCTGTATTTGCTATATTTGATGCCTTAAATTCACCAGTTCCAGTATTTTCATTCCGTGAAATAAATGTTGCATATTGACTAAATTCGTCTTTATCCCATAACAGCTTTCCAATTTGTGCAGCAGTAAGACCAGTTGGTGTGATATTACAGTACAAATTAAAATGCTCGCAATCTCCACAATGGTTATAGCTTCTACCATCAAAGTTATTTTGAGGTTGACAATGTGCAACAAAGTTGTAAACAATTACATTTAATGTAGCTATGTTACCACATTCGACTGAAACTGTTTTATAATCTGAAGTGCTTGTAGATAACGTATTAAAAGTTACCAATGTAACAGTATCGCCTGAACCAAAATAAATGCTCCTGACCCCTTTAAATTCTCCTATTCTTAAAAATTATTCAGTTTTAAAAATGAACACACACCTTTATTTCCTTCTCAAATTTATCTGGCATTACCATAACGAGTTTCTATGAAACTTAGTACATCTTTAAGGTTCTTTTTAATAGCTTCATTTTTTGTCTCATCAATGGCTATTTGTATACGTGCTATTGCT
>CAYSHS010000095.1:9467-10560 GCA_964430845.1 uncultured Pirellulales bacterium
CCCTACCCATGATTTTATGCAGAATTCCACAACAGATTTCACTTCCTCGATCATTCATACCGAAGTGACTAAACTTTTCTAAGATTGGCTCAACAGCTGGCAGACCAATTTTGACTAATGATCCTGCGGCTGAATTCCCAGATCCTATTGGAAGGGATGAAGATATACCTCCCAAATATCCACTGAAAGGGTTTGAATATTCGAGATTTTCCATCAAGACAGGGATTGCTTTAGTTGATCGCATGTCCCCCAATAAGGCAATAGCTAAATCCTTGGCGTAATATTTATTAGATACTTTTTTTTGAACCTCAACTGATGGTTCAGGATCTAATTTTACTTTTACAAGTTTTATTAAGTTATCAATAAGTTGTTCATGATATTTCAGAATACTTTTCTCTGCATTTTCTCTTTCTTGTTGATCATTAGATTGTAATGCATCTACATATTGAATGTTATCATTTGATAATTTACTGAATTCTATTTGAGGTGCATTGCCAACCGATAAGCAACTTGTCGTAATAGTTATCAAAACTACAAGATTGATAATTCGTTGTGTATTCATTATATTCTCCTTTATTAATCTGGATTAGATGGTATTGTTATCCATCCGCTTCCTAATTTCTGTTTGCCTGGAATGTCTCTTGTCATGTAGGAACCATTCTTAGGTTTTGTAGTTACTTGGCTAAAACCAAAATAAATGCTCCTGACCCCTTTATATTCTCCTCTCCATTTTATTTCTCTAAATCAGTAACCTTATATACCGAATAAACAGGTTCACCATCAACGATCGAATAACGTAATATAAATTTCTGCTTCTTTATAGTTAGATTAAAAACTGAATAATCTCCATAAGCACAAACAGAATTTAGAAACATTGAATATGGCGAGTAAGAAGGAATCATCCTTTTGGAGGAAATTGGTTCTAACTGTATATTGTTATTAGGATCAGAATCTTTTTTTCTCAATTCGTCTGATTTATTAATTAACTTTGAAATATCTCTTTCCTCATATGGACGATCTGTTGTTCCATTTGGATCTATTATAAAAAAACGCAGTGAGTTAGCACGGATAAAAGCAAGGCAGAACTTATTAT
>CAYSHS010000096.1:0-10175 GCA_964430845.1 uncultured Pirellulales bacterium
TCTTTTACCCACACCTCAAGGTCGTCAATTCTTTCCATTGATATCCATTATGCAGGGTCGTCCATAGCTTCTTTCCCTCTCGGTCCGAGATATTTAGTATAAAGCTCCGCCATAGATTCAGCCAGCCATGTGCTGATATGCACACCGTTAGTTATATATTTGATTGGCACATCATACTGGCTGGTTGTCGGCCAGAGCTTTCTCCAGATTGCCTTAGTCAAACGGGAATGTAAAAAAGAGACAGCGTTTCTATGACGGGACATTTTCATGGCAAGAACAGTCATGGAAAACTTTTCTTTTTTATCTTCTGTATCAACACGTCCAAAACCAAGTAATTTATTTTCTGATATTCCTAATTGCATTCTCAGGGGATTTAGTGCATTTGTAATCAATTCCGGATCGAATTCATCATGCCCTGCGGCTACTGCGGTATGGGTGGTAAAGACAGTTTGCGAGGCAGCGATTTCAAACATATTCTCGAAAGTCTGGCCGTCACGGTCCATTAACATTCGTACAAATTCCAGGCAGGCAAAAGCGCTGTGTCCCTCGTTCAGGTGGATTACAGACGGTGTAATCCCCAGCGCCTCTAAAGCAAGCATACCGCCAACGCCGAGAATAAGCTCCTGACGAAGCCTGGTACGCCTGTCGCCTCCGTAAAGTTTGCTCGTGAGATTTCTGTCCTCATTGGAATTGCCGTCAACATTCGTATCGAGCAGAATCAGGAGATTTCGTCCTACATGAGCAATCCATATACCGACCCAAATCTGGTATGATTCTGTGCGTACACAAATTCTTAAAGGCTGTCCGAACTCATTGTTGGCAAGCTCAAGGGGCAGAATAGTGTCACTTGAAGCAAAATAATGTTCCTGCTGCCAGCCATTGGCATCAAGGGTCTGGTCAAAATATCCATGCGAATATGCAAGACCTACTCCAACGATGGGAATACCGAGATCGGATGCGGCTTTCATATGGTCGCCTGCCAGGGCGCCCAGTCCCCCCGAATAAATAGGAAGAGATTCATGTAATGCGAATTCGGCGCTGAAATAAGCTACAGGCTGGGCACGCAAAGGTCCCGCCTGCCAGGCTCCCCAAACTTCACTGGCTTCGAGGTAATCATGCAGATCGCTCAATCTTTCAGATAGCTGATTGACTTTATGCCCATTTTGAAATTTGTCTTCCAGAATTTCGTTTGCCAGGTGCTGGAGGAATTCTATCGGGTTATGATTAACCTGTCTCCATAGTTCCGGGTCGATATCTCTGAAAACCCTAACACATTCCGGATGCCATGCCCAGTAAAGGTTTTTACTCAATTCAGTAAGTCTATCTATAAGATTCATAAGTATTTCCGATCAGGTTAATTCTCCATAGATGCCTTCTGTTTGTTCGGCTGCAATGTCCCAGTTGAAGCTGTAGGCCGCTTTGACTCGTCCTCGTTCTCCCATCCATCGGGCATGTATAAAATCACTGAATATTTCCTTTATCGCCCAGCATATCGAACCAGGATTATCATGGGCTACAATTCCTTCCCTGTTATGGGTAACGGTTTCCGCCGGGCCTCCGTTTCGCGTTACAACGACAGGTTTGCCTGCAGCCCATGCTTCCAGGACAACAATTCCGAATGGTTCGTTCCGGCTGGGAACACAAACTACGTCTGTGCTCTTGTAGAGATTAATAAGATCACTATTGCCATTCATACTGCCTAAGAATCGCACTGCATGACGGATGCGAAGGTCATTTGCTCTCTGCTCGAGCATCCCTCTCATATAGCCGTCGCCGACAAAAACAATTTTTGCATCGGGACGCATAGCCAGTACTCCGGGGACAGCTTCAAGAAGTAAATCGGGACCTTTTTGAATAGTTAGACGACCTACAAACAACACCATAGGATCCATCGGGCCAATACCATAGCTTCTCCTGCAAACTGCCGGATCAATATAGCCATCGAACCTGGCGCAGTTTATGCCGTTGCGAACGCAGCGGAGCTTGGCGTCCGGTACTCGATATTGGGATTTTATTTCGTTGGCAAGTGCGCCTGAAACAGCAATTACTCGATCTGCACAATAGGAACCTTCGGCTTCTATCGCGCGTACCCTGTCTGACTGGCCATTGAAATGATTGTTTCCGCATCGGCCGTATTCGGTCGAATGAAGTGTCAAAAGCACTCGCCTGCCGTAATTATTTTTTATTTGGACAATTCCTTTTGCGCAGAGCCAGTCCTGGCCATGCACTATATCGAAATGCGCACCCTGATAGCTCTCGGTTTGCCTCATAAAATAGACGAGACTGTTGCACATATTATTCATCTCTGTCACAAAATCAGGATGCAAATCTATCGGGCAGCGATGATAATGAACGCCGTCTATCAATTGGTACGTTGGCTGCCCCTCGCCTATTCGGGTAAATACGTGTACCTCGTGACCTCTTCGCTGCATAGCGGCGGCCAGCTCCGTCACGTGTACTGCAACTCCGCCGACCGGTATCGAGTGCAGACTTTCCCATGTATAATATGCTATTCTCATATTCAGATTTTTTTAGCAGTTCCACCAGTTAAGGTCTATATTTTTGAAAATAATATCACTCATATCCGCTTCTTTTATTTGAAGTTTCTGAACGTCGTTCAGCCCGGCAAGATAACGCGGGTTTTCGCCAAGTCTTTCTGCCAAGTCTGTGAACATGTCGAAGCGTGAAACGTGCTGGATAAATCTTTTTATTCCATAATCCGGCGCCTGCCTGCGGGTTATTACAAATGGCCAGTCACTTGCCTGAAGCAGTAATAGCTCGCGTCCTGCTTTTTGAAGAATTTGCCGAATTTGAGGTTTTTGACGCCAGGGAAGATTATAGGTCAGTTTTCCGAATAAAACTTCGCAGCGATATTCTATGTCCCAGAGCCATTTTAGCTGTTCGTCAGCCCATACCCGATGGTCGCCGCCTTCACCCCATGAGCCGGCTGGCATACGAATAGTTTTATCCGGCCCGAAGGATTTCAGGAAATTGCATGCAGTTCTTAAATCCACGTCCGGATCGGCGCCTAAAGTCAAAAGGACATCCTTCAAAAAAGCCGGGCCCTCGAACCACCAGTGTCCGAAAAGCTCCGCATCAAAACAGGCTACTACGACTCCATTCTTGCCTGTCTGCTGCCTGTATTCGTTGAGCCGGCGTTTTACTTCCCTGCAGAAGTGCCTGGATTGCTCATATATTTTTCCCGGAACGTCATCGGGATAGTAAAAGTCTTTACTTCCGAGGTCGCTTTTTCGATCTGTGACCTTCCAATAACGCAGACCTCTTCTTTGGCCGTGTCTTTTATGGAATTCCAGATACACACTATCCGCAGGGTAACCCACAAAGCCGCACCATACCTGCCTGCATATATATGGGTCCCTGGCAAATGCGGCCATCGATGGTTTTTTACTGCTGTTGCCATCGACCCATACAGGCTGATGAACGTTGAGCGGTCCGGAGCCATTGCCGTTGGTAACCATATGGTCGTCAACGAAAAAATGTGTAAGTCCTTCTTCACCTACAAGCTCGTCTATACTTTTTCGCCAGCCCGGCGAGCCCCAGTTTGTTGCGGGTGTCCAGTATCCTGCTGGTCTGTAAGCGCCCTCGGGAAGCCAGATTCCTTCGGGCTTAAAGCCGAGAATTCTCTTCGAGCTGTCCAGCCCGGCACGAATCTGCGCATGAATCGAAGAGTCTTCCAGCAGCAGGGGCATGTAACCATGCGTTGCGGCGGAAGTCAGCAGTTCGACTGCACCAGAGCGGTCCCACTTTTGAAATTCACCTGGTATGTCACGTTTTATCTTATCGAATTGTTCAAATAAATCCTGATAATATTTTTCCCATCTGCCTGCAAGCCAGGCCAAATGAAGCTGGTTTTCTTTTTCGAAAGATAACCTGTCTTTTTCAGCCTGCTCAATACGGTTATTAATATAGCTTTTAAAACCCTGCTTGAAATATTCTGTAGCAAGCTGTTCCAGCAGTACGGGTGTCATTCCAACAGTTAAATGCGGCTTTCCATTGAGAAAACTACATTCCTCGATAACCGAGAGCAGGGGAAGGTATGTTTCTGCAGCAGCTTCATAAAGCCAGTCTTCACCATGAGGCCAAATTCCGTGATGCAAAACATAGGGCATATGCCCGTGCAGTACTAAACAAAAACTGCCTATCGACATTATGTTCTCCTTTAAGCAGGTGCTTTCGTACGGGCTTCGTTGTTTTGCATAGGCATAATTTCTTTGCGTGCTTCAGCAAGTGCTGTCGTTACGTGCTCCCAGTCTCCCCTTATTTTCAAATAGTGGTCTTTCTGCATCGCCCTGAATCCATAAGCGGCGAAGTGTGTTATCAGTGATTCCACTGTCATTCTCGTATCTTCGCTTATATCACCATCCGGCAGAAGCAGACGCGCCTCTAACCTCATGGATGAGCCATTTTTTTTGCGCCTGTTTGGTACAGAAATAATTCTCGGCCTTGAAACAGGGACAGTTTCTGTTTCGGCTTGTTTGTCCTGCTGTGCAGGCAGGCAATAAGAGCGAGGGCAAAGCTGCTCATATACTTCGATATTCTGCGAGGAGATTTTATCCCAGCTAAAGCGGCTTTCGACCGCTTTTCGACCGTTATTTCCCATCCATCGAGCCTTGTCAAAATTTGAAAAAATCCTCTCTATGCCCCAGGTTACGGAATCGATCCGCGGGAATATTTTAAGGCCATTAATTTCATGCTCGACATAATACTTCGGTCCCCCGATTTCCGTTACCACGACGGGTTTGGATGCACTCCATGCTTCTAATACCACGATTCCGAACGGCTCATTCCTGCTTGGCACACATACAACATCGCACAGCTTGAAGAGTTTAATCAGCTCAGTGCCCATTTTATACCCGACGAACCTGACTGCATGGGCAATATTAAGATGCCTTGTCCTGGCTTCAAGAGAGCCCCGCTGGTCGCCGTCACCGGCAAAGATAAACTTTGTGCCTGGATATTTTCCTAAAATATCACGGATTGACTCGACTAAAATGTCAGCTCCTTTTTGCCATACGAGCCGGCCGCAAAAAAGCACTGTCGGATCAAGCGGAGCGATGTTGTATTTGTGTTTTTCTTCTCCCTGATCAATATAAATGTCAAAACGTTTCCAGTTGACACCGTTATTGATAACATTAATCTTGTCTTCAGGCACTTCGTACATCCAGACAACCTCATCTTTAGTGGCCTGTGAAACAGCGATTATCTTATCAGCCCAGTATGTCCCTGCGCGTTCCTGGTCGCGAACGCGTATTGAGCGTCCGCTGGTAAATGCGTTGCCGCACCTGCCGTACTCGGTAGAATGTATCGTAAGAACGCATTTGTGACCCCGGGCCTGTTTAATCCAAATCATGGCATTTGCGCATAGCCAGTCATGTGCGTGTACAATATCGAAGCGCCCGACAAGGTCCTCGACTTCCAGAAAATGATCTACAATGGCGCGGCACATATTATTTACATCGTCAACAAAATCATGATGAGAAGGATATGTACAGCGATGATAATGCACTCCATCGATGAGGTCATGGGAGCTTTGGTTATGCATCCGGCGTGTGAAAAGGTGTACCTGGTGACCTTTCTGTGCTAAGGCGGCAGACAACTCACTCGTATGAACAGCCACGCCTCCTACCGCTGTAGAATACAGAGACTCCCACGTTAGTATTGCTATTCTCATAAAATCAATCCTTTTAGCCCCAATTAAACTCCAAGTTCTTTTAATTCATATATTCATTTATAATATTATTACAGCTAAGAAGAAGGCACCGTAGCCATTGCCAGAGCATTATGATAAGAAGTCACACATTTTCCGGCTGCTGCCTCCCATGTAAGAAAACGAATCTCTTCTTTGCCGTTTTTAACTAATTCTTCAGCCTTTTCCGGGTCGCAGAGAATCTCAATTATCGTTTCTGCCATTTTCCCGGAGTCCCAGAAATCAACTTTTATCGCACCCCTGTTAAGAATTTCTCCTACGCCTGTGGTCTTAGAGAGAATCACCGGTATATTCTGCTGTATTGCCTCCATTGCGGTCAGTCCGAAAGGTTCGCTTACCGAGGGCATAACATAGACATCTGCCGCCTGGTAAGCGCGATCTACCTGACTTCCCCGCAGAAATCCGGTGAAAAGTATTTTTGTGCCGAGCTTTTTTGCAGCTACAGTCTCGATAGTAGAAGGAGCAAGGTCACCCCAGCCAACCATAACGAATTTTACCTGGTTGAGTTTTTTTAGAACCTTCTCTGCAGCTTCTACAAAATGATGGGGACCTTTTTGCCCTGTGATGCGTCCGAGAAAGAGAACGATTTTTTCGCCGTTTTTGGAAGCTGGTTTTTCCCCGGTACACATTTTCGGATTTATGCCGTTGTGTATAACCGTGATTTTATTACGCGGTATGCCATAATGCCTGACAATTATATCGGCAGTATATTCGGAAACAGCAATTATCAGGGAAGCCGCCTCCATTCCCTTGCGTTCAATCTCGAAGATTTTTTGGTTTATGGAATTTCCCGACCGGTCGAATTCCGTCGCATGAACATGCACTATGAGCGGCCTGGAAAACTTTGTCGAAAGGGCTATACCCGCCGGGTACGTTACCCAGTCATGGGCATGGACTATGTCAAAAACCTGGTCTTTCATCAACTCGGTGCAGCATCTGGCATATTCACCTACACGTTCGACAAGATTACCGTCATAACCTCCAATAGCACCGGCGCAGCCTATGCGAAGCGGATGTGCCCTGTTGTTGAAATATGGATTAGGCAGCTCTGATGGAACCGGTTTAAACGTTATGTGTTCAGGATTATCTCCTGATGATGATTCCATCTCGAAAAAGCTGTGCGTCTGACCATCGATACCCCATGTGCTTGTAGGCAGAAGCATCATAATATTAACATCCATGTTTTCCATTGCTCGAGTCAATCCGTAGCAGGCCGTTCCAAGACCACCGCTTATAAAAGGCGGGAATTCCCAACCAAGCATTAAAACGTCTATAGACAAAATTAATCTATACTCCTTTCAGAGATTTGCCCTGAAGCACAAATCTATAAAATCGTTGTCCCCAGGCAAGCAGCGTCTTCTACAGAAAAGGAAGTATAGCTAATAGATTCCATGCTCCTGTTTCAGTTGATTCTCTGCATCGTACCAGTTCTTTTCGTCTTGATTTGGCTGGCATCCACGTTCGTACCAGAGACTTTTCGCACGCTCGGCAATTTGTTCATACGTGGGAGCAACATGTTCTTTTGTTTGCCTGGCCGAAGGTCTTTCAGCCACTGCAACAGATTTGCCTGACTGCATATTGGGGCTAACCTGCTGCTTGTTAGTGACATCCATTTTTTGAGATGTATTCCCCTGGTAGTTATTCATGTTTTTCTTGGCCATTTATTTACTCCATTCTAAATTTACTCCGGCCCAAACATCTCAAATTTCGAGATTGGAAGGCGCTCTGCCGGACTGAGAGCCACCCGAATCTTTTTTTCATGTTTTTTTAGCAACCCAACTGCCCATCCGCCCGATTCATCGAATAAGCATAAGAAACTGTGTAAAACTACATCGTAAAACTTTTTACTAAAAAACTGTTAATTATTTATAAACTCTCTGTTAATTAGCATTATAAACTGTATGTATATAATTATATACTTTTTTTTTTGAATAAATAGGGGAAAAACTCAAAAAAGACCATCGGTTTGCTTATTTTTTCTAAGAAGCGATTTGTTTTTATTCTTTATGATTTTTTTGATGCATAGTCACCCAGATTCGCCATATTATGCAATTTTACAAAAGTGAAATGTCGTTATTTTTATAACCGTATATTTTACAAAAATTAGAGGTATTATTAAAGCTGGCGGATTATTAAAAAGTAACATATAATACGAGCTAAATTTCCCTGCTGAATGAAATGTAAAGAGCTATTATTATGATGATAAAATAAAAAAAGTATAGCAAAGGAATACAGGAATGGGAACAATCGAAAAAGGTGTAAAACAGGCGGTCGAAAACTGTCTTAAAGTTCAGGCTGGTGAGAATGTTGTAATAATAACCGATAAGCAGACTTTCAGCATAGGTTCGGCCCTTAAAGACGCAATGGAGAAAATTACAAAAAAAATCCAATTCTTTGTGATGGAGGATTTCGGAGCCAGGCCAATTAATTTCCCGCAGGCAATTGATAATGCGATTAAAGACTCAGACGTTAGTATCTACGCGGCACAGGGCGCTGAAGGAGAGCTTCAAACCTTTAGAATGGCGATGATTAAGGCAATTGAGGCAAATCAAAAACTCAGGCATGCTCATATGATTGGAATCACAGAGGAAATTATGAAAGATGGAATGTGCAGCGATTATAAAGAGATTCAGCGCATAAGCAGGCTTGTATATGACAAGGTTAAAAACGCTCGCAAAATCAGGGTAGTAACTGAAAGAGGAGGGGATTTTATCGCCGAATTTGGTCCTGGTATTAAATGGATAGTCAGCGATGGAGATATTGTCCAGGGTTCCTGGAAAAACCTGCCGGATGGCGAAGTATTTACATCTCCCGTCAATGTCAACGGGACAATCGTTATAGACGGCTGTCTCGGAGACTTTTTTACTGAAAAGTACGGCTCTATTGAAAATACTCCCGTTGTAATCGAAGTTTCTCATGGCAGAGCGTTAAAAGAAAGCATCAACTGTGATAACGGGCAATTGCAGGAAGAGTTTGTTAAGTATCTTTTCAAGATCGATGAAAACAGTAATAGGATTGGTGAATTCGCGATAGGTACGAATACGGGTCTCAAAAAGTTAATCTACAATCTTCTTCAGGATGAGAAGTTCCCGGGCATTCACGTCGCCTTCGGCAGCCCTTTACCCGGCAAAACCGGCGCCAAATGGGACAGCAAGGCACACGTTGACGGCGTCATTAAAAAACCATCCATTTATGTGGATCAGGAAATGATTATGAGCAAGGGCAGATTCTTTCTTTAATAAATATACTTTAAATCAAAAAACTTCTTTTATGCAATAAAATATCGGTAAAAAGCGTTTAAACAGACGTGAATTTGGTTATTTCTATTAAAAATCGACCGGTATTAATACCGTGACAGTTAAAGAGGTTCAATATGAAAATAAGTTTAATCTTTAAGTATTGTGCAATAATATTTTTAGTGATTGTATGTTTTAATGCTGAGATTTGGGCGAATAGCGACTCAAATACTGATAAAACCAAAGCGGAAATTGATACACTTATTGAAAAAACAGGCAGTACTCCACCCGACTGGTGGGATTCTGTTGAACTTAGAATTCCTGAAACTTTAGATATGAACTGGCCTGTCCGTGCGACATTTCAGCAGGGATTTGTTGGCAGGGGAGGTCGTGGTCAATTCGGAGGCAGAGGCGGCCGCGGTGGATTTGGAAACATGAGGGGATGCGGAAATTTTGGAATACAGACCAGAATTGTAATGAATCAGGACAATCCAGGAAGCGTTGATAATTATCTCGTACAGGTGATTTACCCGAATAATACAAGATATAAAACCGGCATAAAACTTGTGAATCACCTGATGATTATGCACAAAGACGATACTCAAAAACTCACTCGCTCTCTAACTACCCTTGGAAATATGTTTTATGATCTGCTTAGCGATTACGCAAGAGCGGCCTTCTGGTGGCAGAAATCTGAGAAAATGAACGGTCAGATTGATTCGCTCAAATTGGCGCGTTGTTTTTTTAGCTTGGAAGCAAATCTGCGGCGTATGAGCTTCTTTCAAGGGCAAATAGCGGCTATCGCGCCAGTAATAAAGACGCAATCAAATTCTGGGCAAATATGGGCGAAGTCGATAAAGCACTGGAAATGATTGAGTCAGGCAGTCAGGGTAATAATATGGGAGGAAGAAATGGCGGTTTTAGTAGAGGTGGTGGTACTCAGGGAGTTGATTACCTTTTTGCGGCGGAAATTTGCAGAGCAGCAGGCAGATATGATCAGGCTGTTGAGTATTATGAAAAACTCATAACATCATCTGCGTCAAACAATTTCAATAACTTTCGCGGCAGAGGCGGGGGCGGCAGTACAAGTGACCGAGCGAAAGCAAACATGGAGGCTGTAAAGTTAATCAGTCAGTTGGACCTCAAACAGATTCCAGATGGAACATACACAAGCAGTGCTACAGGATTTGGTGGAATGCTGTATTTAAATG
>CAYSHS010000097.1:0-10132 GCA_964430845.1 uncultured Pirellulales bacterium
CCGGCCAATACTATTACCATCGTTAATAAATGTACAAGCATCCATGTTCTATTCTTAGCCATATATATTCTCCTTAAAAAAGTTATCGTTTTCAAAATCAGTTTGGTGTGATTTTATCACATCCTGCTTAATTCCATAATATTAAAACTTTCACAATAAATATTTACAATTTTCCGGGCAAACATCCTTGAAGTGGTTTAGATTAGCGTAAGTCTTTTCTATAACGAGAGTTATGAAAAAAACGCCTGTCAGATTAAAATATGAAATTGTTGTGATGTTCTGCAGATGACAATATTTTTCTTTTATTGGTTTGATAAAAATGGTAATATTTGGCCTTTAAGAAAATTTACAATTATATCTCAAGTGAATATCTTATTGCGCGTAAGCCAATATTAAGGATAGAAAAAATGCCGGACAATGGTAATAGTTTCAGCGGCAGCGACCACCTTGGTTTTGAGGAAAAGGTTGCGGAGCTTGATTGCCAGATGAATGAGCTGCGAAAACTAAGCTCAGTCAAGGGCATAGACTATTCCCCTGAAATTCGCAGGCTTCAGAAACAGCAGGTTGACGAGCTAAAGCGTGTCTATTCGAGGCTTTCTGCATGGCAGACTGTCCAGGTGGCACGGCATCCGAAAAGACCTCTTGCATGTGATTATCTTGACTTAATGGTAAGGGATTTTCGTGAGCTTCACGGCGACAGGTGTTTCGGTGATGATAAGGCGATCGTAACAGGTCTTGGTCACATTGGCAGGGAAAGAGTATTAATTGTTGCACAAAACAAGGGGAAAAATACGAAACAGAAAATTGCCTGCAATTTCGGCTGTCCCAATCCGGAAGGTTACCGAAAAGCATTGTTAAAAATGAAATTTGCTGAAAAGTTCAATCTTCCCGTCGTTACATTAATCGATACACCCGGTGCATATCCCGGAGTCGGCGCCGAAGAGCGCGGCCAGGCGCAGGCTATCGCAGTAAATCTTCAGGAGATGTCGCGTTTGAAAGTGCCGATTATCTGCATCGTAATAGGTGAAGGCGGCTCAGGCGGCGCTCTTGGAATCGGTGTTGGCGACAGGTTTGCAATGCTCGAATTTGCTTATTATTCGGTAATATCTCCCGAAGGCTGTGCCGGTATTATATGGCGTGACGGCTCGCAGGCTCCCTTAGCGGCCGAAGCACTAAAGCTGACCAGCAAAGATTTATATAAGCTCGGACTTGTGGACGAGATTATCCAGGAGCCTCTCGGTGGGGCGCATCGCAATATGCATGATGCTGTTTATAACGTCGAGAAATACATCTTAAAAACACTCCGGGAGCTGAAAAGAATTAAAGTTGAAAACCTGTTGGAGGACAGGTATCTTAAATTGCGTTCGATAGGCTCAATTTCCCCGCAACAGTTGCGTTTAAGAACCCAGGCAGGCAGAGATAGAATAAAGAAAGCACTCCAGGGCATCAAACCAAAATCAAAAAGAGTCCCTGCAAAAGTATAACAAAGTATTTCAGCATAAATTCCAGTTTCTCATTTCTAAACCCGAAGCAAATATAAAGACCGAATAGATAATGTTTAAAATGTTTGAGCCTGAATATTTTGAGATTGTTTGGGATCTATTTGATATTCTGTGAGTATTTAACAAGGCAGGCCTCCCTGCCCGCCCTGTAATAAACTTCTATTATATTAATAATTGTTTAGTTCTCTTGGGTCTTTTCCCTGCTCGATAGCCTGAATTTTATTGACCCTTCTTTGGTGTCTTCCGCCGCTGAATTCTGTATTCAGCCAGACTTCAACCATTTTTCTGAGCAGTGTTTCTCCAATCTGGTCACCAGACAGGCAGAGAACGTTAGAGTCATTGTGACCTCGCGAAACCTGTGCGCTTAACTCATCGTGACATAGTGCGGCCCTTATTCCGGCGATTTTATTGGCGGCCATACTCATTCCAATACCTGTTGCGCAAGCCAGTATTGCTCTGTCAGCCTGCTTTGTTGATACAGCTTTGGCCGCTAAATATGCAGTGTCCGGGTAATCGACAGGTTCTTTATTATTCGTGCCGAAATCGATACACTCGTGGCCTAACTCGTTTACTATTACCTTGATTTGCTCTTTAATTTCGTAACCTCTATGGTCGCATCCAACTGCTATTTTCATGTTATTAGCTCACTAATTCTTTCTTTAACAGCTTTTGTGATTAATTTGGCACAATTATCATATATTTTTTGCGGCTGTCCAACCGGGTCAGGAATTTCTTTATCGCCGGCTAATAATAAACATCTATTTCCTGCCCCTGGTTCCAATGCAATAATTCTCGTCAAATGCATTCTTTCCATTGCAAATATAAAATCACTTTCTTCTATCAGCTCTCTTGTTAATCCCCGGTTTCTGTGATTTTCTATATCTATACCCTGGGCTGCACACACAGCAATCGCTTCGGCGCTTGCCGGATAGCCAGTCGAGCCAATAATGCCTGCTGAAATTACCTTATAACCTATTTTTTCAAGCTCGTCAACCTTGCAGTTAAGTTTTTCAGATAAATATTTTTTAAATATTCCTTCCGCCATCGGGCTTCTGCAGGTATTTCCGGTGCAAACAAACAGAAACCTGATGTGTGATAAAATTTCCAACTCGACCTTAGAGTACACACCTTTTCTTAAAATCTCAATTCCCTGTCTGTCTATTTTCGCAACAGTGCTGTTTTTTTTAAATTTGCACGGCCCGCCATCAAGCACTATATCAATTTTATCGGACAGTTTTTCAAGAACCTGCTTAGCAGTATAAGCGGGGTCCTCGTCTGTTATATTTGCGCTTGGCGCAACAACCGGATTACCTGTTGCCTCAAGCAAAGCCAAAGCTATCTGATTATCAGGACATCTTATTCCTATTGAGCTGTCTTTATACAGGGCCTCAAACACTTCTTTTTCCAGCTCTGTCTGCTGCATTTTTATTTCATTTTGGTTAAGCTCAAAAACAAGTGTTAACGGGCCCGGCCAGGCATTTTGAATAAGTTTTCGTGCCCTTAGACTGACCATGGGCACATATTTGAAAACATCATTACTTTTTGCGATATGCAAAGTATAGTGTTTATTTTCCGGCCTGCCTTTGAGAATATTGAGCTTAGATAAAGTATTATTTTTAACACGAGCGGCTATTCCATAGACAGTTTCAGTGGGAAAAGCGACAAAACCGCCTGAATCAACTACAGCGGCGGCTTTTTTAATTACATCAAAATCAATATTATTGGGATTTAACTTAATTTTTTTTGTTTTCATTTACCTATACAATACAATAAAAAGCAATTAGTAGCAAGTCTAAGATACCGATATGATTCTATCAATTCTTCGATCGCCAAAAGGCTCACCTGTCATACCAGCTTTTGTGTTTTTGGTTAACCGAACTTTTATTAAATCGTTCTTTTTAAATTGCGAATCTTTAGGTTGATTGATATTTACTATGAAATATCTTTCGCTTCTTCCGGAGAGTTGTTTGCTTTCTTGTTCGATTAGGACAGTTTCGTTTTTGCCTATGAACTGATTTCTGAAATTAAATCCTAATTGCTTTTCCAATTCAATTAGTATTCCTGAACGTACGTTTATAATTTTATTATCGATAAAATCTTTCATTCTCGCAGCGGCGGTTCCTTTTCTTGCTGAAAATTTAAAGACGTGTATTTTTGAAAAGCCGATTTCTTTAGAAAGTTTTACAGTTTGCTCGAAATCCTCGTCTGTTTCGCCGGGGAAGCCGACGATTATATCTGTTGTAATGGCCGGTTTATCGAGTATGTTTTTTATTTGCTCGACTTTTTTTCTTACATCATCCGTGTTGTATCTTCTGCACATTCTTTTCAGAACTGCATCTGAGCCTGATTGCAGCGATAGATGCAGGTGCGGCATAATATTTCCGTATTTAAAAAAAGTTTCAATTAAACGTTGTGTAATATCAGATGGCTCGATAGAGCTTAGCCTTATTCTTTCAAGATGTGGGATTTTAGCAATTTCTTCAACCAAATCGGCCAAATAACCAGTTTTTTCCGAAAAACTATGTCTTTTTCTGGCACTTTCACGACCATATGCACCTAAGCATATACCTGTTATTACAATTTCCTTATGTCCTGCCTGAACAAGCTTTTTGGCCTCATTTAAGGCTTCTTCGATGGATTTACTGCGAACATCAGGCCTGGTTTTAGGTATAATACAATAAGTGCAAAAGCCATCGCATCCATCCTGGACTTTAAGAAAAGCCCGGGTTTGGTCTTTAAAACAAGTTAAAGCAGGAAGTTTGAGATTTTCGCCAAATCCTTTTTTTAACTTGATTTTGGGGTCATATTCTGTTTTAATCGAATTAATGGATTGGGGATAAAAACCGGCTTTGGTGTGTTGGTCGGCTTGAAAATGATGCAGAGAGCGATCTCTGTTCATTAATTGAATAAGGATTGCGGCAAGCTCGTCACGTTTTGTGACAAACAGGATATTTTCAACCTGCCTGGCTGATTGGTTTTTAGAAACACTGGCAGGCAATATTAAGCTGTTGTTAATAACAGGCAGGCAGCCGCAAATGATAAAAATGGCTTTAGGATGGTGTTTTTGAAATTTTCTTATCTGCTGCTTGCTCTTGGTTGAGGCAGTATGAGTAACACAGCATGTATTAATAACAACCAAATCAGGATTTTCAGATGGTTCGGCTCTTCGAAGCCCGAAGTTCTCAAGAAATTCCCGAATCTGCTGGCTTTCGTACTGGTTGACTTTGCAGCCGAGAGTGTGTATGGAAAAAGTTTTCATAATATGATATAATTTATATTTATTAGGACAGATTTACAAGTGATAGTTAATTAAGCTCATAAAATGAGTTGTTAGCCGGGTTAGACGTGAGGTTTTTATGGCTGCAGAAACAGGAACTGTTTGGGCGATAGACATAGGCAATAATTCTTTGAAAGCACTATGTTTGAGCACGGAGCGAGGAGTTGCCGAAGTAATCGGCTTCGAGAATATTCAGCATGGAAAAATTCTCAGTGGAGGCAACGTAACCGGAGATGAGAGAGAGGAGCTTATCGCACTGAGTCTTCGCGAGCTGGTTACAAAATATGATTTGAGCATGGAAGAGATAATTGTGTCTGTGCCGAGCCAGAACAGCTTTATAAGGTTCGTAAACCTGCCGCCTGTGGAAGCAAAACGCATACCTGAGATGGTCAAATTCGAGGCTGTACAGCAGATTCCATTCGGAATTAATGATGTACAATGGGATTGGCAATTGATGACAGAAGCCGACAGTCCGGAGATTAAAATCGGAATTTTCGCTATTAAAAATGAAACAGTCGATGCAGCTCTGAATCCTCTCAGCAGGGAGGATATCGAAGTCAGTTATGTTCAAATTGCACCGATGGCTCTTTATAATTACCTGCTGTACGACCGTCCTGATTTAGTTTCTTCCGATAATCAGGCAGTAGTTGTTCTTAATGTAGGCGCGGAAAATACCGACCTGGTCGTATGCACAAAATCGACTGTTTGGCAAAGATGTATTCTTATTGGTGGCAATACCTTCACACAGTCGATAGCAGATACGTTCAAGCTTAATTTCAATAAAGCTGAAAAACTCAAGCGCACCGCACCTGTGAGCAAATATGCCCGTCAGATATTTCAGGCAATGCGACCGGTTTTTACTGATTTGGCATCCGAAGTTCAGCGTTCGCTTGGTTTTTATAACAGTGCCAATCCGAATACGAAAATAAAGAAAATTATAGCGATGGGCGGCGGCGCAAAGCTTCGCGGGTTGTTAAAATACCTTCAGCAGACTATCCAGATACCTGTCGAAAGGCCGGATGCTTTTAAGAGGCTTGCAATAAGCCAGAGTGTTTCACAGGCCAAATTCCACGAGAGCGTCACAGATTTCGGCATCGTTTACGGTCTTGCGCTGCAGGGACTTGGAATGGCAAAAATTGAAAGCAACCTGCTTCCTCGATCTATTGCCAGATCCAGGGCGTGGGCAACCAAGGGCAGGTATTTTATTACGGCTGCGTGTTTACTGCTGGCAGTTTCTGTTATGAGCCTCGGCAAGACTTTCTGGGAAAAGATGCAATATGGCAAGAATAGCCTTGAAAGGCAAAGAACTACAAGAATAATAAATGAGCTTGATACAACCAGGAATGAATTCGAAGATAAAAAAACTCAAATAGCTCAACTGGACACTTTGATAGAAAGGGAGTTTAAGGTCTTTGATTATCGCGATATTATTCCGAAGCTTTTCGAGACTATAAATGCGGCGCTGCCGAACGAAAAAAACAATCCCAGGCAGGCTGAGCTATATAAGGCTTATGCAAAAGGGGATGCGGAAAAAGTAAAAGAATTATTTCCGCGCAGAGAAAGAAAGCAGATGTTTATTACAAATATGATATATCGCTTCTCGACCGACCTTGCGAACGACCAGTTTCTGTACGAGGCAGCAGATTTTTCGCAAAAGAACACCTCTTATGCAGGCATTCCGGGCGAGACACCGATATTCGACCAGAGAGCGAGAGAATTACAAAGAACGACATCCCTGGCGTATGGAAATACTTCGACTACTGAAACCATACAAAGGGATTCCGGTTTCCTGGTTACAATAACAGGGTATTGTCCCTATGGTGAAAATACTGCAGATGTTTATAATCTGCTGGATCCCCCTAAAGCCGGGAATAACATGGAAAGCTGGGGTTTTGTAAATCGATTAGAGCATATGGACGAATTGATGGATGCAAACAGTCCGTTTAAGTTATATGATAAGGTTGACTCGAAGCATTTTTTCCTGGAAGTAAAAGAAGTTGATACGGGAGGAGATTGCCCGGCCGGAACAGGTGTGGAACAGGTAAAAACATACCCGACCTCTTTTAGCAGTATATTCCAACCGAGTCAATCTTCCGATATACCATTAGTCGATCCTCTTACAAGAGAAGTTATAAGTATTGTTTATGAAAAAGATGAAAAAGGCAGGACTGTTAAGAGTATTATTCATGATCATTGGTTTATTTTGCAAATGAAATTTCTATGGAAAGACGCTCCTGAACCTCCTGCGATTATAAGTGAGAATTAAAACTATTATAACAAAAGGTTATGCAGGGAAAAATTGTCAGTTGAAAAAGTTGGTTATAAATTATTTGTGAGTAGAAAATGAATCTTCCGAACTTTAAAGACATTTTAACAATTGTTTTAGGAAAACTCAGTGTTTTTAGGAATAATATATCTTTGCTGGTATCTGTTATAATCGCACTGGCAGGCATACTGCTTTTTATTCCGACCCAGCTTCTCAGCAGCGGCCTAAAGAAGGAAATTCAGCAGGAAAGCATAGAAAAGCTCGCGAATAAAATTAAAACCCTGGAGAGGAACCCTGTTTCCGAGGAGCAATTGAAAACAGCACAGGAGAATTTGAATACAGTTACAAAAGAGGCAAATAGCATAGATATATTGGCAGTACAAACAACTCAGCGCCAGTTATTGAGTTATGACATATTCCATTTGGACCCTAATGATGCCAACAGTACAATTTCACAGTCGATTTTTTATCAATTTGGCAGGCAGTACTGCAGCAGTATAGATGAGTTTATTAATGAGCATAACGCTCGCCTTTGTCCGACGGATCAAGAAATTCAAAACGAGTTGAAAGAATCGGGAATAACAAACTTAATACAGCCCATGATGGTAAGAAGTTTTAATAGCAGCTCATCAAGCCAGGAGAATATCGAGGGAGTGATGGTTGACGAGATATGCCAAAAAAGAGCACAATCAAGTTTTGTTTACATCAACCCAATGCAGATTAGCGGCTATGAATTCTGGAAACAATATAGTTACAGCTCCTGGGATGAGGATATCGAGAACTGCTGGTATTCTCAACTGGGCTACTGGGTTATCGAAGATATGTTCGAGACGATAGTAGCTATGAATAAAGGCCATGACAGTCTCGTAACCGCTCCGGTAAAGCGACTGATGAAAATAAGTTTTTCGGATTTATCATCTGCCGGAACAGGACCCGGTACAAGTATTAACAAAAAATACTCGGACCGGCCTGAATACATCTTTTCTACGGATAAATTGCCTAAAGAAACACCCTCGGGAAGATATTCGGATGAAAATTATGATGTTATTCATTTTCGAGTAACTTTCGTAATATGCACAAAGGATTTTCTGCGCTTTATACAGCAGCTTTGTACCGCCAGGGAGCATAAATATTTAGATAAGGAGAAACAAACACACACTTATAAGCATAACCAGGTAACAGTTCTCGATGCGAGCATAAAGTCGGTCGATATGAAAAGTCAGAACCACTATCTTTATCGGTACGGAGATGATAATGTTTCTGAGGTGGAGCTTACCTGTGAATATCTTTTCAATAAAAAAGGTTATGATGATATTATGCCTCAAACGGTTAAGGACACTCTAAGCAGCTCGCAATTATAAAACAATTAATTAAAATTTAGGAATCGAAAAAAAATGATAAAAAAAACAGGCGTTTTTCTCGAAGAGAATATAGAGAAAATAATTTTAATTGTTGTTGGTCTTTTATGTTCGTGGTTTTTAGTTACCCGTGTTCTGTTAAGTCCGAATGTTGTCGGGTACAAAGGTGGAATGTACAGCCCGAGCAATATCGACCAAAAAATTTACGAGGACGCAAAAGAGTTGGAAGGAAATCAGAGAGGTTCGTCTGATATTACTGAAATAGTTATACCGAGGGGTTCAAATTATTCTGAGCTATTTGCAAGTCCCCTGAAAGATATCGATGTTAATTTTCCTCCTCTTCTGCCAGAGGAGCATAAAATATATATTACCGGAGATTATGATAAGCCTGATATTGGTAAAGTAACGGATGTGGATGCTGAGTTCATGAGAGCAGTAGTATATGAGCCGACAGTTCCGGTTACAAGGGATAAGCCGTACCAGAATAGTGCCTGCGAGCCTAATGACCTTGATTTTATTACTGTCGGGGCAAAATATGACATTTCGAAGCTATATGATGAGTTTTATAAATGTTATGTTGGTAATGCCAGAGAGGGACTGGCTGATCCCTGCAGGGCAAAACCGGTTTTTGCTTCGGTAAACCTGCAAAGGCAGCAATTAAATCCCGATGGCTCATGGAGTGAATGGGAGAATGTGCCCAGGGCAAAGATTGATTATAACAGGGACCTGTTTAAGGTTGTCGAAAACTTTTCGGATCTGCCTTTGGGGGGATTATCGATATACAAGTATCAATTGAATGACAAAATAACGCAGCTCGAGCTGCTGCAGCCTGAGCCATATCAAATCGCATCGGCTAAAGAAGAATGGTTTCCTCCGAAGCTGCATCGCGATTTTCTCAATGCCCGGAAAAAAGATGAAAGAGCAGCCAAAGATGAAGAAAAGGCAAAGGAAACTACACGTACGACTGATACAACAAGCCGGAGAGGCGGCAGAAACAGTATTAACTCGGGAGGTATCGGCTCGACTATAACAGGCGGTAATATTACAGGATATCGGTCTCGAAGAGGCACTCGCAATTCAGGGGGTGGAAATAATCCCGATACTTCCGTTACAATTAATGATACAGGAAGAAGAAATCGCGGCAGAACAAATACCCAGCCGGATAACAGGACTTCTACCGGAGTATTGGGTCAGACAGAACTTCTTGTTAATGAAGTCTATGATGATTTTGAAGCGATTGTTTTGACTCAGGAGGCAGATTTGTCCAGGATGAGTGACCCGTTGTTTTTATGGGCGTTTGACGATACAGTTCAGCCTGAACATACGTACAGGTACAGAATTAGATTGGGCGTATTAAATCCTGTTGCTCAGAAAGAAGGGGACACAATTGTTTTCTGGGGAGAGCCATCGGATATTACTTCCCCGATTAGTATCCCCGGGAAAATTTATTTCTTTCCGAGGTCTGTACAGGAAGCTGCAAAAACCGTCACGGTATCTATTTATAAGCTCGTTTTAGGTTGCTGGTATAAGACTGAGGATAAGGTAGCCCAGGGGGAAATGATAGGTGATATAGTCGAGGTTGAGCCTGATGTATCTGGTTCCGATACGAATTTAAACACCAGGATTACAAGTCAGCCGGAGACTATTAATTACAGCACGGGAGCAATCATGGTAGATGTCACGCCTGTCTATGAATGGTCGGAGCAGGGGGGGCGTTCCCTTAGTCTAA
>CAYSHS010000098.1:0-4001 GCA_964430845.1 uncultured Pirellulales bacterium
GCCCGGGGGGACAAAACGTCAACAAAGTGAGCAGCGCTATAAGGCTCGAGCATATCCCGACGGGAATCACAGTAAATATGCGTGAAGAAAAGAGCCAGCATAAAAACCGCGCCAAGGCATGGCGAATCTTAAAAAGCCGCGTTTTCGAGCATTTTCAGAGCCAGAAAACAGCCGAGCGGGATTCAAAGCGCAGGAGCATGATAGGTTCCGGGGACAGGTCGCAGAAAATCAGGACATACAATTTTCCGCAAAACCGAATTACCGACCATAGGATCAACCTGTCACTCTATAACCTGGACAGAATAATTGCCGGTGACATGAACGAGCTGATAGCCGCACTGAAAGAATACGACAGAGAGCAAAGACTGAAAAATCTGTAAAGACATAAGACAATAGACACAAGTCTGGAGTTTATGATGATAATAATTGTCACAGGGATGGTTGGTATTGACAAGAAAAGTTACCTGGAAAAAGTGTGTCAAACAGCCGGCAAAAAAGGGAAAGAGGTACTGCTGTGCAACGTAGGTGACAGGATGTACGCAGAAGCTCCAGATGTTCCTGCCGGTAAAATTTTAGATATTCCCCTCAAAAGACTTCATTCACTGAGACGCAGCGTTTTTAAAGATATTATCGCAAAATCAAAAACTGTGTCCAATCTTATTGTCAATACACACGCGACATTCCGCTGGCGTCACGGCCTGTTCCCTGCTGTGGACTTCGACCAGATGAGGGAGCTTAATGCTGATATGTACGTCTGTCTTATAGACGGTGTAACTGCTCTTCACTCAAGGCTGGAAGCAGAACATTCCGCCGAACACACTCTTAAAGACCTGATTGTCTGGCGGGAGGAGGAAATTATCTGCACCGAAATGCTTTGCAGGGGAATTAACGATAAGATTCCGTTTTACTGCCTCGCACGCGGGATTGAAAAATCTACTTCAGATACTTTTTACAGGCTGATTTTCGAGGAAGATATAAAAAAGGTTTACCTGAGCTTCCCAATGACCGCAGTCAGTGACATGGAAGATGTTAAAAAAGAAATTAACCAGTTTCGCAAGTCAATGAAACAATATTTTACATGCTTCGACCCTGGTGACCTGGAAGAGTCCAGCCTGCCGCAAATGGCAAAGGAAGCGGAGCTGACTGGATTGGATTATATAGAAGCAGCAGCATTAGGCAAAATAATCCGGCTCGATTTACACGAAGTCCGCCAGATAGAACATGATATTTATAGCCAGACGTACGCACGTGATTTTCTGCTGATTGACCAGGCGGATATGATAATCAGCTTTATACCGAGCCTTGCCGACGGCCGAGCTGCGATTTCCAGCGGCGTGGAACGCGAGCTTCAGCACGCACACGAAGCGGCAAAAGACGTATATGTAATCTGGACTGCAAAACAGGCACCTTCGATATTTGTCACCCAGACTGCGACAAAAGTATTCTCAACAATTAACGAGGCTATAACATATTTAAAAATTCTGCAAAATTGAAATTCGCGGGCAATATGCCAGCGATACGTTTTTGTTCAGCTATAATATATTTTTCAAAGGATATTTTATGGTTAAGCCGAGAGTAGTCGAGACAAACGAAGGAATCCAGGGATTCGATGTCGAGATTTTTGACCAGATGGCAAGAAGGCTGCGCGACAAAGGCTGGCAGCAAACAGGCCTGGTTATAAAATCCGGAATCATTTCAGGTCTGGTTCTGGAAGTCGGGTCAGGCCCGGGCTACGTCGGCCTGGAATGGTTAAAGAAAACCGAAGGAACACAACTAAAAGGACTCGATATAAGCCCCGATATGGTAGAGCTTGCAAAACGGAATACCAAAGAGTATGGTTTTGAAAACAGGGTAGAGTATGTAATAAGCAGCGCGGATAAAATGCCTTTTAGCGATAACACTTTTGACGGGGTTTTTTCCACAGGCTCGCTGCATGAATGGGCTAAACCCGAAAATGTTTTTAACGAAATATATCGTGTTTTAAAACCTTCGGGGAAGTTTTGCATCGGAGACCTTCGCAGGGACATGAGTCCGTTTATCAAATTCCTGATGAAACTTTTAGTAAAACCGAAAGAAATAAAACCGGGGCTTATAACATCGATAAATGCCTCATACACTGCTTCGGAGATAGAGCAAATACTTAAAAAGACAAACTTGAAATCATTCGATATTAAAAATGACCCTATGGGATTGTGTATAACAGGCCAAAAGAAATAATAGTACGGGAAAAACAAATGTCTGATATAGAAAATAAAATTTCTGTTAGTCAATTAGCAGGCTGTATCGACCATACATTACTTGAAGCGACAGCGACGAGTGGAAAAATTGAGCAGTTATGTCACGAAGCGATAGATTATGGTTTTCATGCGGTAAGCATTAATCCGCGATGGATTCCGTTAGCAGCAGAAATTCTGCATAAAACAAAAGTCAAAGCAGGCGGAGTTGTGAGCCTGCCGCTCGGGGGAGATTCTACTCAAATAAAAGCTGCGCAGGCGAAAGACGCAATTTTCGCCGGCGCAGATGAAATTGATATGGTCGCAGATTTAGCCTCGATTATAGAAGGTGACTCGAGATACTTAGGCAATCAGCTTTATACGGTTCGTAAAGTCTGCAAGTCAATGAGGCCGCCTGTTCTTCTTAAAGTAATCATCGAATCAGCCGCTCTGACTGACGAGCAGATAATCTTTGCATGTCGGGTTGCGCAGGAAGTCGGTATAGATTTTGTCAAAACCAGCACAGGCATGAATCCGGCCGGAGGTGCGAGCGTCGAAGCTGTAAGATTGATGAAGGAATCGGCGCCGGGTTGTAAAATAAAAGCAGCGGGTGGAATAAGAACAGCCGCACAGGCTATCGAAATGCTCGAAGCCGGCGCGGATAGAATCGGTACGTCTGCTTCGGTGAAAATCATCGAGGAATTTAAGAAGCAGCAGTAAAATGGATGAGAAATTTGTCAGCGAAATAATAAAACCGCTCGAAGGCACGTTCGATACCGCCGCTATGACGAGGGGAGAACCAGGACTACCTGCAAAATTTATCTGGAGAGATACAGGATACACAATTGCCGAAGTGCTCGAAGTATGGAAGGAAACGGGCGCCTGCAGAAGCGGCGGTCGGGAGACTTATCTGCGAAAACACTGGTACAAAATCAGAACGACTGATAATATAATAATGACCTTGTATTTCGAGAGACAGGCAAGATCCAAAAGCCAAAACAAAGCAAGATGGTGGCTATATACAATTGAAAAGTTTCTGTTAAAAGGAGAAAACATGAATCAAATGACAGCTTTTTGCGGTTTAATATGCAGTGATTGTGGTGCTTTTATCGCAACCCGGAATAATGATGACGAAAAAAAAGCGGAAGTAGCTAAACTCTGGTCGGGGCAGTATCATGTCGATTTGAAACCTTCTGATATAAATTGTGACGGCTGCACTTCAGACGGTGACCGTTTAATCGGGCACTGTCATGTTTGTGAAATAAGAAAATGCGGCAAACAAAAAGGTGTTCAAAATTGTGCATACTGTGACGACTACAAATGTGAAAAACTCGATGGATTTTTCAAGATGGTCCCTGACGCAAAGAAACACCTTGACGAAATCAGAAGCAAACCATAAACAGTGACAAAAGAGAAATGAAGAGTTCCCCCGCGGTTAAAGATAAAAGTATTTTGTGCAGATTGCATTTCAGGAAGCTTCCTGTTCAGGGAAATTTATCTGCGCTGAGTCAGATATATTCCGAACGCGAATCAGCTTCTATTCTTGGTGCCAATTCATCCATAACAGCGGCAGGGCGTTTCAGCTATTGGGCTTCTGAGCCGAGAGAGATATTCGAGTTCCACCACGGGCAAAAGAATCCTTTTGAAAAACTACAGGGAATTCTGGGTAAATACAAACTTAGCCATGATAGCAGCACAGAAACATTGCCGGATGGGATATTCTGCGGAGGATGGATCGGATTTTTCAGCTATGAGCTGTGTCAGTTTATCGAGAAACTTCCCGTTACT
>CAYSHS010000098.1:4011-10072 GCA_964430845.1 uncultured Pirellulales bacterium
ACGATTTACAGATGCCTTTGATTCGACTGTGCTTTTATGATAGTGTCATTGCTTATGACCATATTGAAAAGAGCTTCCTGCTGTTTGCTATGGAGATACAAAGTGACAATGAAGGGCCTGAACAAAAGCTGGACGAGCTTGAAAAATTAATAGCGAAATCACAGAATATTGAAATACCTGTTTCTGCTGCAGCAGGTCCTGGCGATATAGACTTTTCGAGAGTTCTTTGCAATATGAATAAGGAGTTTTACTTACAGGCCTTCGAGAAGATAAAAAAATATATTTATGACGGTGAAGTCTATCAGATAAATTTCTCGCGAAGATTCGAGTGCGAATTTAACGCCGAAGCAATCGAGCTTTTTCACTGGCAGAATTTATATAATCCAAGCCCTTATTCAGCTTATATAGATACAGGTGAATTTAAAATAGTGAGCGCATCACCTGAAATGTTCATAACAATCAACGATGGTATTATAAGCACCAAACCCATCAAGGGAACCAGGCCAAGAATAATAAACCCGGATAAAGATTACGCTTCTGAACTGCTGCTTAATGAAAAAGAGCAGGCGGAGCTGAACATGATAATCGACTTGGAGCGAAATGATGTAGCAAGAATATGTGTTTTCGGGACACGAAAAGTCACCCAGCCCAGAACTATCGAGACATACCCGACTGTTTTCCACGCGGTTGCAACAATAGCAGGGCAGCTTCGCGAAGATATATCATTCTGCGACATCATAAAGGCAATGTTCCCCGGAGGCTCAATAACAGGCGCACCGAAAATCCGCTCGATGGAGATTATAGATGGAGTTGAGCCGACAGCAAGAGGCATTTATACAGGCAGCATAGGTTTTATCGGCCTTAATGGAAATTCATGTCTAAACATCGCTATTAGAACAATTATCATCAAAGAACAAAAAGCATATTTCCAAAGCGGCGGCGGCATAGTCGCAGATTCTCAACCGCAAGCCGAATGGGAAGAAACCATAATAAAAGCAAAAGCGCTTTTAGCCGGAATAAGGTCAATAAATAAGCCACAGAGCACACAGAGGTCACAGAGAAAATAAAAAATATCATTTTACATTATGAGTTTATAATATTATTCTTATCCCAATAAACTAATTACTGAAAAAAAATAATTTTTAAAAAACATGAAGGAAAACTTAAAATATGAAAGTGGATGCAGTTGCACAAAATAAGTTATAAATATTATCATATAACAAAAATACTCTGTGCTCTCTGTGTCCTCTGTGGCTATTATGGAAAAAATATTTTTTAATGACAAAATAATCGATATCGAAAAAGCATACCTGTCTATCACTGATAGCGGCTTTTTATATGGGGCGGGACTTTTCGAGACTATGCGAAGTTATAACGGCAAGGTCTTTTCTCTCGATGACCATTTGGACAGACTGTTTTTCAGTGCAAACGCCCTGTCAATTAAAATAGACCATGAGCGAAAATATATTAGCGATGCAATTTATAATCTTCTCGATGCGAATAATCTTACTGATGCGAGACTTCGCCTGACAGTATCAAGCGGTTCGATGTCACTGTCACAGGAAAATAAACAGGCTACAATGCTTATTACAGCAACTCAATTGCAGCCTTATCCGAAAGAATATTACGAAAAAGGTGTCCTTGTTATACTTTGTCCATACAGGCAAAACACGAATGATCCTACCTGCGGGCATAAAACAACAAGTTATTTCCCACGTATGCTCGCACTGCAGAATGCACATCAAAAAGGAGCGGCTGAAGCATTATGGTTTACTGTTGATAATCACTTAGCTGAAGGATGTGTGAGCAATGTCTTTTTAGTAAAAGATTCGACTATTTATACGCCGCCTTTATATACTCCTGTACTTGCAGGAGTAGCGAGAAAAACTGTTTGCAGGCTTGCTCTAAAAAATTCCATCGAGATGGTTGAAAAAGATCTCAATATTAATGATGTTCTGGACGCAGATGAGATTTTCCTGACAAACGTTATAATGCAGGTCATGCCCGTCGTACAGGTCGAAAAACACATCGTAGGACAGGGTAAAGTCGGAGAAACTACCAAACTGCTTCTGGATAAATTCAACGAATTAGTCGAAAACTTGCTTGACGACTTAAAAACACAAAAGTAGATTAATGAAAAATATCAAATTTTTAAAAATATTTTCCAAAATATTGCATTTTACCACCAAAATCCCATTTTTCCAATAAATGCCTGTAAATAAATAACTTATGTTGTTTTCGACAATACTATACGTACACATAACACACAGCCAAATACATGAATAAACAGTAATAAACAATAAAATACTTGACTTCACTCCCTTTTGTTCTTATACTTATATAAAATTCGATAATAGTTATTTTTTTGAGAGGTATATTATGGATAAAAAGAAATTATCTCCATTTGAGTTTTTCAAAGATTTTCATGACAAAGAGCACTTTTTTGAAAAACTGACAAGCGAAGAAAACACATTGGAAAAAATCCTGAGCCAGTATTTTCTAATATGCATCTGCTCGTTTGCGTATGGGATTGTTATGGGAAGCTACAACAGTTTCAAGCAGGCGATCAGCTCGGGGATAAAAGTCCCTCTTTTGTTCTCGCTTGCCATATTGGTATGCTTTCCGGCTTTTTACGTCATCCAGCATGTTCTCGGCTCAAGGCTGGGATTCTGGCAGATGCTCAAAATCATACTTTCAGGATTCGTAATGATTTCCATTATTATGGTTTCTTTTTCGACGATCGTAGTATTCTTTCTCATTACCGGAAATAATTACTCGTTCCTGAAGCTTTTACATGTAGGAATATTTGCTCTTTCAGCAATCTTCGGCATGAATACAATCCTTGAAGCATTGAAATATGCCTGCGAGCAAAAAAACGTCTATCCGAAGATTGGAGTTACAGTTTTTAAGTTCTGGATTTTAATTCTGGCTTTTGTAGGTATGCAATTATCATGGAATTTGAGGCCGTTTATAGCAAGCAGAGAGTTGCCTTTTGAAATATTCAGACAGCGTCAGGGTAATTTTTATTTAGCAGTAGTCGAATCTGCAGTCGATATAGTCACTCCATCCAAAAATAATCAATAAGAAAACTAAACGAGGAAGGTCGATATTCGTGACAAGTGACATAATGACATTGGAAGAGGTTGCAGAATACCTCAGGCTCAAGCCGCAAACAATCTATACATGGGCGCAGGAAAAGAAAATTCCCGGCGCAAAATTAGGCAAAGAGTGGCGTTTTAAAAAGTCAATCATCGATGAATGGTATCTCCAGCATATCGACGAGAAGTTTGACGATGTCATAAAGACATGGAAAGACAAGCAAAAGAAGTAATAAAGCAGGTGAAGTTATGACGTTGAAATCAAAATCACGTTTACGAAGTATTCTTCTGCGTGGAATATTTTTTGTATTAGTTGTTTTTGCAGTTGTAGTAATCTCATTTTCTCTCTGGATTGAATTGGAGTTAAAAAAGATTTGCGAAAAAGCAACACAAAAGCATACCGGCGATAAAGTTGAAGCTCTGATGCTGTCGCTCGAAACAGAAAAATATGGTCTCGATGTATATCTTTATAAGCAGAACAATGGTATTATCTGGGCGTTAGGACAACTTGGCGATAAACGTGCTTTGCCTTTTCTAAGGAACCTCATGACTGGTGAACCATGTGACCATGAAACGAATCTTTGCCAGGGCGAAATCCGGGAATCAATACAAAAACTGGAAGCAAATAAGTTCAACCTGCCAAGATTCCTATGGCGAGGCGTTCTCAATTATTAGTTTTCTACAAATAAACTGAGTAAATACTGCGATTTAAGCCAGATTTTCAATCGGATAATTTAAGGAACAAATTTTTTTTTATTTTTCTGCATCAAAATCACATTCTTTAGCGTCTATATTGTCAGTAGTCCATAATGGATAACCAAAAAAGACCTGCGGAAACATGGATTACTGAATTATTTAGAAGCATTTTATATTTAATATATATTTATAGAGCACCGGCCGATATTGGTCTGCGCTTGCTGAGAAAAAGCTCGTGACAAGCAGCCAATATTCCGGGCAGTATTTAGAATACGCCGGACTTAAAGGAGAGCTTCATAATAAAGTATAGTTTGGGTATTCGAATGAAAAATCATAATTCTGAGAGAGTATTTCGCTGGGAATATAAAATCGCGGCAGTCATTCTCACGCCGCTGCTTATTGCAGCTTTTTTATCAATCATATCTCTGCGAGCAACTATATACCAGAGAGCAAAAAATTTCGATTTCCGGCAGGTACTAACAAAAACAGTTAAAATATTTACCCATGATTCTATACATAAAGAAACCTGGGCGACAAGGGCTAAAATGACTCTGATCGAATCCGCGATAGATACATATTTTCTCAATACAGGCAAATATCCGAGAAATCTTAATGATTTGATAGTTAATCCGGGACTGCCAGGGTGGACCGGACCTTACTTAAAACCAAGCCAGGTGTTCGACCCATGGGGTAATCCTTATATTTATAGTCCTAATAGTAAAAATTATCCAGGCAGTTACGAAATAATAAGCTACGACACTGATGGCCAGACAGGTGGCGATGGTGAAAATGAAGATATATACAATGATTAACAGGAAATAATTCCAAATGAAAATTTCAAAGATAATAGTTATAAGCCTTGTAACAATCATAATTATAATTTTCTTGTTTTACACACATATCAGACCTAATGCGAAAAAACCACCTGCAGAAATCGCGTATCGTCAAATGCAGCATATCAGGTCCGCAATAGCGGCGTATATTCTAAATACAGGTAAGCTGCCGGGCACACTTGAGGATTTGGTGGTTTGCCCTGAAGAGCTTGAAGGTTCTTGGAAAGGACCTTATTTAAAGGAAAGGCAGTTATATGACCCGTGGGAAAATAAGTATTTTCTTGAATATGGTTACAGATTGCAAAGTCTCGGTGCAGATGGTATAAATGGAGGAACTAAAGAAAACGCAGACATAGAAAAATTTACAGGGCTGATAAAAAATGAAAATTAAGGAGATAGCTGAAAGAATTGATAAAATTCTGCCGCTGAAACTGGCACAAAGCTGGGACAATGTGGGATTATTGATTGGCGATGCTCAGAAAGATGTAAAAAAAATCCTCTTAACTATCGATACTACCAAAGACGTTCTGGCAGAGGCAAAAAAACAAAAAATTGACCTGATAATAAGCTATCATCCTGTCATCTGGGACGGCTTGAAAAAAATTACAACTGACAACTCGACTTATGTTGTTTACGAACTAATTCGCTCAAACATAGCAGTTTATTCAATACACACTTCCCTTGATGTAATAACAGGCGGAGTAAATGACAGCCTGGCGGAAATCCTTGGTATTGTAAATCCGGCTCCCATTGGAGACTATGTCGATTATCCCGAAGGTGATAATTACAAACTGGTCGCGTTTGTCCCTGCCGATTCACTCGTGAAAGTCTCGAACGCGGTTTTCGCCGCTGGTGCGGGAGCTATCGGTAATTACAGCGATTGCGGCTTCGGTGCCGAGGGAATCGGAACTTTCAAGCCGCTCGAAGGCTCGAAACCTGCTATCGGTCAAAAAAATAAACTCGAAAAAGTTCATGAAATAAGATTTGAGACAATCGTTCCGGCCAGAAAACTCGATGAAGTAATAGCGGCTATGAAAAAGGCTCATCCTTATGAAATGCCCGCCTACGATATTATCAAACTCTACAACGAAAATATTATTGGCTTAGGAAGAATAGGCCGGTTGGGAAAACCAGCTAAAATTTCTGAACTGATTAAGAAAATTAAAAAAATAACCGGCGCAAAAGCAGTAGGTCTTGTCGGAGATGAAAAAAAACTCGTAAAAAAAGCGGCTGTATGTGCCGGAACGTGCGGTAAAATCATAAATTCCATCATAGCACAAAAAGCGGATTTGTATCTTACAGGCGAACTGAAACATCACCAGGCAATCGCGGCTCAGGAAGCGAATTTAACATGTATATGCCTGAGCCATACGGTTTCGGAAAGGTTTATTCTGAAAAAACTCGCAAAACAATTGCAAAAACAGCTAAAAGGTA
>CAYSHS010000099.1:0-10035 GCA_964430845.1 uncultured Pirellulales bacterium
TATATATAAGGCGTTTGTCAGAGGCAAAATATGGACACCAAAATTGAAATTTTTTAAAGATTTTTTATGCAGGCAGTGTTTTTGGCTCGCATTAAAGCATGAAATTGAAGATTCGGTGATATGATGATAAATAACTGGGTAACAAATTGTTTTTAAAACACGATTATGTTAAAATGAGTATATTTAATCAATAAACGTGTATGGATTGACTATTAATATTAACAAGAGTAAAGACGATTAATGGAAAAAATGGCATTAAATAATGAGAATAAAGTCATTTCCGGGCAGGAAGAAATCGATAAAATTATCAGCAGTCCTTCCGGACGTGCGGGCGTCAACTGGATAATAATGATTTATTTTCTATCCGGCGCATGCTCACTAATAGACGAGGTGATATGGGTAAGATTATTAAAGCTGACTTTGGGCAATACTGTTTACGCATCGAGCATTGTCGTTTCAATGTTTATGGGCGGACTGGCGCTCGGGGCACTGATAATGAGCCGCTTTTGCGACCGTGTAAGCAGGCGTTTGCGTTTATATGCCTTACTTGAAACCCTGATAACGATTTCTGCGCTGGCGATACCTTTTGTACTTAAAGCGGCGGATAACATTTACGTCTGGTTCTATCGCTCGCATCATCCCGATAATTCCCAGTTATTGATAGTCCAGGTAATTGTCTCGGCAGCGATTTTGCTTGTGCCTTCGATTCTTATGGGCAGCACACTGCCTCTGCTTGGGCGATTTGTAACAGCATTTGAAAAGGAAGCCGGTCATTTGGTCGGCAGACTTTACGCATTGAATACACTCGGTGCAGCGACAGGCTGTTTCCTTGCAGGATTCTTTCTTATTCGTGATTTCGGTGTTATGGGCTCGCTTTATATTGCTGCCGCGCTTAACCTGGTTGTTGCTTTCGGAGGCTGGTATTTATCGCGCAATCCTGACATTTTAAGCTATGAAACCGCAGAGGACGAGGTTTTTCAAAAGGTTGAAGCGTCTGTAGTGAACAAGCCCGATGGCAAGTTCTATATACTGGTTGCCGCATTTTTTATGAGCGGTCTTATCAGCATCGGATATGAGCTGCTCTGGATGCGAAGTATTGTTCACCTTCTTTGCGGTTTTACTTATGTATTTTCGTCTGTATTGACTGTTTACCTGCTTGGAAACGTAATCGGAACAGCAATAGGAAGCGGCCTTGTTAAAACCCTGAAAATACCGGCTGCAGGTTTTGCAATTACACTGTTTTTACTCGGACTATGTGGTATTTTTTATCTTCCCGTGATGATATTATGGTCTTCGAGACTGATGCCCTGGATTAACGAGCAGGTTGAGCTTACCAGCAATATAATTCCTTTTTCAACTTTTTTGGCGAAGCCGCTCATTCAAAGTATGTTTTTGTTTTTAATACCAGCCATAATAATGGGTATCGGGTTTCCGATTGCATTGCAGGCGTGGACTAACCATGTCCACAAAGTCGGCAAATCCACAGGTACGGCTTACGCCGCAAATACGATAGGCGCCGTGGTCGGGGGAATTGTTGTCGGTTTCGTTTTTATTCCCTTAGGCGGACTCCAGCTCAGCATCATTTTACTCGGACTGGCAGGAATCTGGGTTGCTGGAATTATGTATTTGTCATTTGCCGGGTATTCGCTGAAAATCACCAGGTTCGCACTTATTGCAGTAGCAGTGGTTTTCACAATAATAGCGGCTTCAATGCCTTCAGATTTATTTGAAACTGTTGTAGCAAGTAATCCCGAACTTTTGAAGGAGCTTAAGCTTTTGGATATAAAAGAAGGTGTCACAACAACTGCTTCAGTGCTCAGGGATATGGAAGACGACACACTCTACCTGTACACTTCGGGCCAGAGAGTGGCGGGCGATACTTATTTTTGGCGGGGTGACCAGAAAATGTTAGGGCACTTCGGCATTTTGCTTAAAAAGAACGCCAAAAAAGCCTTGTCGGTAGGATTCGGCTCCGGCGAAAGCACCGCCTGCTTTGCGCTTCATGACCTGGAAAGAGCCGACTGTGTAGAAATAGCCCCTGAGATGGTACAGTTTTCCCTGAAATATTTCCGGCATATTAACCTGGGAGACCGCCTGAATGATGAAATAAATATGATATACATGGATGCGAAAAATTATATCCACCTTACTGATATTAAATATGACGCGATAATCAATGATTCGATCCATCCGAGGGCCTTTGCTGACAATGCGTCACTATATACGAAAGAGTACTACGAAAGCTGCCGGGATCATCTAACCGAAAACGGCCTGTTCCTGTCATGGATACCCACAAATAATGTTGAAGCTGTAGATGTTATGAACAGCATTATGGGTACGATGATGGATGTTTTCCCTTATGTCACTATCTGGTATATGACGCCCGAACCCGCATATTATTTTCTAATGGTATGCTCAAGTCAGCCGCAATATTTCTCGCCCAAGTATATAGATGATGAATTGGGTAAAAAAGGCGTGCACGACAGCCTGTCACTGATAAATATTAATAACAGCATGGATATAATGAGCTGCTACATAGGTGACAAAGAGGACCTGGAGCGAAACATTAAGAGTCACAAAATAAACAGTGACTACTCACCTTTCATCGAGTTTTCAACCGAAAACTATTGGGTGGCAGGTAATGACGCCTACCTCGGATTTATCAGGGACGTCAGGAGTGATTCGGTTTTCCGTCACATCGATTGGGACGGATTCAGCCAAGAGCAAAAGCAAAAATGGATTTCTCAATTCGGAAAACTTTATGAAGCATCAACCTGCCTGATAATGACGATTAGTGCAGGTAATTCTCTGGAGGCACTAAAACTGAGCATGAAGGGGCTGTCAATAATACCGGATAATCCTGCTCTCCTTGATACAAGACTAAGGTTAGAGCAGACTATGTTTTCTCAATGCACAAGATTCATCGATGGTAACGTACCCCAGGCAGCCTTGGCTCAGAGTGACGAAATGATTAAGATAGACCGGAAATCAGCTATCGGATGGCTAATCAGGTCTGCCGCGCTGGAAAAAATGAATGAAATTCAGCAGGCATATGATGCTGCCGAGAGGGCTGTTTCTCTTGAACCTAATCTCTCCGATTCGCATATGCAAATGGGTTTTGTAATGCTTGGAAAATCCCAATATGAGCAGGCAATTAATGAATTCAACGAAGCACTCAGGTTAGGTGAAAAAGACCGCTATTTTTTCTCGAAAAAGCGTATCCGAACGCTTAATGCCCTCTCGGAAATATACTCAAATACAGGCGATATACCTCAGGCTATTGAAAAAGCACAGGCGGCTTTAATCCTGGCAAAAACATACGCACATGAGGAAAGTGCCGCTGAAATTCAAAAGCGTATCGATTCACTGAAAACAAAAATTAAACTCGGGCCATTTTGAGAAAGCAAACTGAAGGAGCATAAGAATTGGGTCAGACACTTGCTTATAAAATACTTGAGAAACATTTGGTCGCTGGCAAGCTTGCGGCAGGCGAGCGAATCGGGATTCACATCGACCAGACGCTTACGCAGGATGCAACAGGCACTACGGCGTATTTGCTCTTTGAATCCATGGGAATCGGGACAGTTAAAACGGATTTGTCTGTAAGCTATGTCGATCATAATATGGCAGGCTTCGGACCTGAAAATCATAACGACCATCTCTACCTTCAGACAGTAGCTGCTAAAAGCGGTGCATATCACTCACGTCCCGGCAACGGAATATGTCACCAGGTTCACCTCGAACGTTTCGGAAAACCAGGAGCTACATTACTGGGCAGCGATTCGCACACACCTACGAACGGTGGTATCGGTATGCTCGCCATAGGAGCAGGCGGCCTCGATGTCGCAGTTGCTATGGCCGGGGGACCTTTCTATTTAACCTGCCCGAAAGTTTTGGGTATAAAACTAACAGGCAAATTAAAAGACTGGATTGCAGCCAAAGATGTGATTCTCAAATTGCTTGGCATACTGACTACCAAGGGCAACGTGGGATGGGTCATGGAATATTTTAGCAGTGGCGCACAAAAGCTCTCGGTGCCGCAGCGCGCGACAATTACGAACATGGGCGCCGAACTGGGTGTTACGACAAGTATCTTTCCGAGCGATGAGCAGACACACAGGTTTCTCTCTGCCCAGAAAAGAGAAAATGATTATCAGCCTCTTTTAGCAGACACAGATGCCAAATATGACCGAATTATTAGAATCAATCTTTCTGAGCTTGAGCCAACGGCGGCTTGTCCGTCTTCACCTGACAATATTAAATCAGTCCGTGAAATTGCCGGCCTGAAAGTATCTCAGGTTGTAATTGGAAGCTGCACAAACTCAAGCTTTGCAGATTTAATGATGATTGCAAAAGTCTTAAAAGGACGAAAAGTGCATAGCATGGTCGAGCTTGCAATCGCGCCAGGAAGTAAGGAAGTCCTGAATATGTTAGCTGAAAACGGCGCTTTAGCGGATATGATTGCGGCGGGCGCAAGAATTCTCGAATCAGGCTGTGGCCCATGTATCGGACAGGGATTTTCTCCGGCGAATGGTACAGTTAGCCTGCGAACGTTCAACCGGAATTTCGCAGGTCGAACCGGAACGAAAGGTGACCAGGCTTATTTAGTCAGTCCGGAAACGGCTGTTGCTTCGGCTCTTACAGGACAAATTACCGACCCTCGTGACTTGCCTGATTTGGTTGGCGTGAATTATCCTAAAATAAAAATGCCGAAAGAATTTATCATAAACGATAATATGATAGAAAAACCTCTATCACCCGAACAGGCTGCAAAAGTCGAGGTTCTTCGCGGGCCGACAATTGTTGTGCCGGAAATGCCAAAGCCTTTACCGGAAAAACTGGAAGGAAAAGTTTTGCTCAAATGCGGCGATAAAATTACAACAGACCATATTATGCCCGCCGGAACATTCTTGAAACTACGCTCCAATGTCCCTGAGTACGCAAAAGTTGTTTTCAATTGTTTCAATGAAAGCAACAAACCAACATTCGCTCAAAGAGCACTCGAATTAAAAGCAAAATCAATTGCCGGAATAATTGTCGCAGGCGAAAGTTACGGCCAAGGCTCTTCGAGAGAACACGCAGCACTTTGCCCAATGTATCTCGGCGTTCGAGCGGTTATTGCAAAAACTATCGAGCGTATTCATAAAGCGAACCTTATCAATTTCTGTATCGTACCGATAGAATTCGCAAACCCGGCAGATTGCGATAAGATTAATCCAGATGACGAACTTCAAATAGATAACCTGCTTGAAACAATACAAAATAGTAAAACGGTAATAATCAGAAAACAAGACGGTTCATTTGAATTTACTGGCAAACTGGATTTATCTGAACGGGATAGAGAGATTTTATTATCAGCGGGACTTCTTAATTATATCTCGAAAAGGATAACAAATGAATAACAAGGTTATCTCAATTTTTGGTACAGGCAAAGCTAAGGAAGGCGATTTTATTTATAAAATCGCTGAAGAAACAGGCAGAGTTCTGGCACAGGCGGGCTTTTCCATTGCTAATGGCGGCTATGGCGGCACGATGGTCGCAGCCGCAAAAGGAGCTTCCCAGGCGGGCGGGGAAATTATCGGTGTTACCTGCAAAGCATTTAAGAAAAGCAGTCCTAATCGATACATTACACGCGAAATTTCAACAAATTCGCTCGATAAAAGGCTCGACACCCTGATAAGATTGGGTCAGGCCTATATAGTTCTGCCCGGTGGAACAGGAACTCTGCTTGAATTGGCGAAAGTATGGGAATTAAAAAATAAAGGCTTCCTCGAAAAGAAAAAACCGATTATACTTATTGGTAAATTCTGGAATCCATTGATAGAGCTTCTCGCGATTGATGATCCTGAAAGCAGCCTCCAGGTAACGATAGTCGATGAACCTAAACAGGCTGTAAAATTTCTATAATGAATAAAAAATTTATCATCGTGGTCTTATTTATTTTTAGCTGCGCATCGCTTCTAAACGCTCAGCTTTTAAAACCGGCTTTATTGCAGGATGGCCTGGTTCTAAAAAATGCGGCGGGAAAATTAATCGGGCCAGATGACAACGACGCCTGTTTTTTTGAATTAAGCTCGACGATAAACGAGGACAGTATTGTTGTCGAATCAGGCTCGAAATTTGAACTGCTGCCCTCAGCAGCACTGGAAAAGATGATTGCCGATTCAAAAACACATTTGTCCGCAACATACCAGCTTTGGAACGCCAGGATTACGAAATACAAAGGTAAAAATTATATATTTCCTTCTATATTTATCCAGGTTTCTCCGCCCTCCGAGCCTCAGCTTTTAGATAGAGGATATAATGAAAACTCAAAACCAGCCGAAGTATCCTCGGCCGGAAGTACTCCGAAAAGTTCTGCTTCTATTGATGTGAACGATTCCTTGTCCCTGCCGCCGGAAGTAATTGAAAGATTAAATAACGCCAGGAATAATTTTATTCGAACGGGTCAACGGATACCAGACGCTAATATTGTGACTATCGATGAGGTCCAGCAGGAGCTTGAAAAGAAAAGACAGCCTAATCCTGATACGGTTTTACTCGATAAGTCTGCGATTCTCGTAAATCACGGCATGGGTAAATTTGATTTTAATTTGGATTCCATAGGCCGAAATATTGACCAGACCTCACTGAGGCTCTTACCTTGTGAAGCTTTAGAGCAAACACAGTCAAGACAATCTGCCAGTCCCGAACCTTTGCGTTTTAAAATATCCGGCGTGGTTACAAAATATAAAGGCAAAAACTATCTTTTATTGTACAAAGCAGCACAGACTTACAGTTATGGCAACTTCGCTAAATAAAGGAGAAATAAATGCCCCACGAGCTTGATGCAATTCTTATATCATACGACCAGCCGAATTTCCTCGAAAGATTGGTAAATGTTTTCCTGTCCAAGGGGGGAATGTCGCATTTCGGTTTCGGG
This sequence comes from uncultured Pirellulales bacterium, assembly GCA_964430845.1. Classification (GTDB taxonomy): domain Bacteria; phylum Planctomycetota; class Phycisphaerae; order Sedimentisphaerales; family Anaerobacaceae; genus JAFGPS01. The sequence continues at coordinate 6,923 of CAYSHS010000099.1, forward strand.
CCTGATCATGTCGAAAACAGGCGGATAGTCGAAACTATATTAAGCAGTGTTGTCGAAAGAAAAGACCAGGCAATTGCAGAATATACCGAGAAATTCGATGGCGTAAAATTAACGCCTCAACAGTTTCGAGTACATGAAGATGACTTAAAAAAAGCTCATGAACAAACCAGCGCCGAGCTTCTTGGCTCTATTCGCAAAGCAATAGCAAACGTGAAAAAATACCAGGAGGAAATTTTTGTCGGGAACGATAAATATTTCTCCGATGGGACGGGAATCAAATATACGCCGATAAAAAGGATTGGCGTGTGTGTCCCCGGCGCATCGGCTCCTTTGCCTTCGACTGTAATAATGACCGCTGTACCTGCTATGGTTGCAGGTGTAGAGGAAATTGTTATCGTTTCGCCCCCGAGATATAAAGGTGACATCCACCAGGTGACATTGGCGGTCTGTCACGAGCTTTCCGTGGATAAAGACTACCCCGATTGCATGTTCGAAGTCTATCGAATAGGCGGCGCCCAGGCTGTAGCAGCGTTAAGTTTCGAGACTCCCACGATTAAACGCGTGGATAAAATCGTAGGGCCTGGAAATCAATGGGTTCAAACAGCAAAGCAACTGGTTTATGGTGATGTCGCAATTGATTCAATCGCCGGACCGAGCGAGGTTTTGATTATTGCAGATGAGCAGGCCAATCCCGCATGGCTGGCTGCTGATATGCTCAGCCAGGCCGAGCATGACCCGGGATGTGCTTATTTATTTACTACTTCGCGAAGAATCGCGCAAGAGGTCATAATCGAGCTTAAAAATCAGGTTGTGCATCTGAAACGCAAAAATAAAACCCTGGCATGTCTGAAAAAATCAGGCAGCATTATCGTTTTCGAAGATATGGAAAGCCTGATACAAAGAGCCAACGAATTCGCTGCAGAGCACGTGCAGATACAATGCGGTGACAAGAGCAGGCAAATTGCCGACCGGGTAAAAAATGCAGGTGCAATTTTTATTGGAGACTATTCCCCTGTGGCAGTGGGTGATTACTGGGCGGGACCCAGTCACACACTACCTACAGGCATAAGTGCGACATTCTTCAGCGCTCTAAGCTCGAACGACTTTATCAAATCAACAAGCATAATCGAATACAGTAAAAAAATGCTCTCCGAAAGTGCCGATGATATAATTCGCCTGGCTGAAACCGAGGGACTCGATGCTCACGCAAGAAGCATCAGAATCAGGCAGGAAATTTAAAGCCTCTAACAAAAAGACTATATTTAGCCCTGTTACAAGGTTTTTATATAATCCATAAGAGCGTCAATTTTGCCGATAGTTAAAAATAACAGCGAAAGAACAGCGATAATCCACATTGCCGGCTTTATTTCACGTGGTTTCAGCAGGACGAGCTTAATAACTACGAAAGAAATAAATCCGAAAGCCAGTCCCGTGCTGATGCTGTAGCTAAGAGCAATCATCACCATTATCATAAACGCGGGGAACGCCTCTTCGAGGTTAAGGAAATTTATATTTTTAATTTCCCTCATCATAAACAAACCCACCATAATCAGCGCCGGCGCCGCCGCGTAGTCGGGAACCATGCCTACGACAGGGACGAACAGCACTGCCAGCAGAAATAAGACTCCCGTTACAATTGCAGTCAGTCCTGTCCTGCCGCCCTGCTCGATGCCTGCCGCAGATTCCATATATGCAGTTGTAGTTGATGTCCCCAGCAGGGCGCCTATCATAGTCGCGATAGCGTCGATACTGAGCAGCCGGTCAAGTCCTTTTATTTGCTTTTTTTCATCGACTATTCCCGCCTGGTAGCAGCACGCAACCAATGTTCCTAAACTGTCGAACATGTCGATAAACATCAAAGTAAATATGCTTCCGAAAAATCCCCATTTCAGGGCGCTGAGTATGTCAAGCTGAAACGCCACTTTTTCTATATTAATATCGAATGAAATCAGCTTTTCAGGCATATTAATTAATCTGAATATTCCTGCAAGTACAGTTGAAATAAGGATTCCCGCGACAAGGCCTCCTTTCAACTTTTTCATCTCGAATGTAATCATCACAAGCAAACCGAATAATCCTATAAGCACAGTTCCGTTCAGCGGTCCGGCTTTGACGAGAGTATGCTCGTCACCGACGATTATTCCCAATTTCACCAGACCCATGAAGGTAATGAATAATCCGATACCAACCGCTATCCCGGATATAAGTGAAGAGGGTATCGCTTCGACGAGTTTTTTTCTAAGTCCGAGCAATGTCAAAATTAAGAAAATAAGTCCCGATATAAAGACTGCTCCGAGTGCGGTTTGCCAGCTCATTTTTCCAGAAATCAGCAGCGAAGCAAAAAACGCGTTTAATCCCATTCCCGGCGCCATCGCAATCGGGGCATTGGCGAAAATCCCGACGATTATCGAAGAAATTCCGCTAACCAGGCATGTTGCTGCTATAAGCGCCTGCTTGTCCATTTTTTCTATACCAGGCAAATCGATTCCTTCAAGGCTCAAAATAGACGGATTGACAAAGATTATATATGCCATTGTCAGGAAAGTTGTTACGCCTGCGATTATTTCCACCCTTACAGAAGTATTTTTACCCTTTAACTGCAAATATGGAGTATTCATTTTAAAACCTCAAGTTAAATTATACTGCATTTTTTGCCATTAACAGCTATTTTTTACCTTTTTACGAGCCGGTATTCAAATAATTTTCCTGGAATAATTTGATATATTTTGTTGCATTATAAATGCAGACTATGGTATATTATGGATTTATGAGGTGTGTTTATTCGTCTCTTAAAAACACACTTCGTAAAAGTATTTGAATGAGAGGCGTAATTTTTGTGACTCTTAATAGAGTCGAGGAGAGACAGAAGTGAGTACAGGTACAGTAAAGTGGTTCAATGCAAGTAAGGGATTTGGTTTTATTTCTCCGGACGACGGCGGAGAGGATTTGTTTGTCCATCATTCTGAAATTAATGTAGAGGGATACGCAAAACTCGACGAAAATCAGAAAGTCCAGTTCGAGATAGGCCAGGGCAAAAAAGGGCCTTGTGCGACAAACGTGATTCCCATCTAACCCCAAAAACAGGTATTACCACATAATATTGGTAAAAAAAT
>CAYSHS010000100.1:0-3932 GCA_964430845.1 uncultured Pirellulales bacterium
GAAGTTACGGGCCTATACTGATTATTTTCGGTATAGGCCCTGTTTTATGCGCCGGGGCATGGCGTGAAGCTCGTGAAGTGCAAGCCTAATGAGCGCAAAACCAAAAACAAGCGTTCTATAATTAGGCAGGGTGTTAATGAAACCATGATGTGAAAGCTGGGTCAGGGTTAAAACGCTTCCGGGAGGATTTTTCTGGCGGCGTTTCTCAGGTAGCTCGAGATGTGGCGTTCGGAGCTCATGCTCAGGACTTTTCTGGCTACTTTATTGCAGTCGGTTATTGTGACGCTTCTGACAATCTGCTTTATTTCGGGTATCATCGGAGAAGCGAGCGAAAAGGTTCTTACTCCCATTCCTAAAAGCAGCATGATGTATTCCGGCTCAGAAGCGACTTCGCCGCAGACGCTCAGGTCTATTTGTGCTTTGTGGGCATCCTGGACTACTGTTCGGATAAGTCTCAATACCGCCGGATCGGCAGGGGAGTACAACGTCGAGACAAGCTCGTTGCTTCTGTCCACTGCAAGGGTATATTGCGTAAGGTCGTTTGTTCCTATACTGAAGAAGCTGACTTCCTTTGCGAGTGTGAAAGCAGTCAACGCTGCTGAAGGTGTTTCAATCATTATACCGACCGGCATATTTCTGTTATAGTCGATATGTTCTTCGCTGAGGTCTTCCATCACATCATGAAGTATCATTTTTGCCTGCATAAGCTCCTGCTGATTCGTTATGAGCGGGAACATTATTTTTACATCACCGAGCACAGATACACGCAGGATGGCACGCAGTTGAGTTTTGAACATCATGAGGTTCTGCAGGCAAAAACGAATTGACCTGAGTCCCAAAAACGGGTTCGGCTCGCGTACGAAACGTTTGCTCTGTGTGTATTTATCTGCACCGAGGTCAAGTGTTCGGATTACCACCGGCTTGTTTTTCATTGCTTTTACGGTTTGAGAGTAAGCTTCATAATGGTCCTGCTCGGTTGGTTCACCCGGAGTGTTTAGATATAAGAATTCGGTACGATAGAGTCCTATGCCGTCACCGCCTTTTTCAAGTATAACGTGTGCTTCGTTCGGGAATTCGATATTTCCCAAAAGGGTGATTTTAGTGCCGTCCCGTGTCACAGCAGGTTTTTCTCTTAGCGTATCAAGCTTATGTCCAAGCTCGGCAAACTCTTCCCGATACTCCCGGTATTCCTGAATCGTCTTTTCATCAGGGTTTACAATGACGATGCCGCGATTACCATCAACTATAATTCTATCGTTCGCATTAACTATCGTGGTTAGGTCTTCCAGCGCCACGACGGCAGGAATACCCAGACTTCTGGCAACGATAGCGGCGTGGCTGGTCCGACCTCCTGCATCGCTGGCAATTCCCTTGACGAATTTCTTGTCGTAGCCGGCTGTCTGTATCGGGCTTAGCTCACGCGCGACTATAACAACCTCATCAATTAAATGCCCGATTTCTTCACGTTTTTTGCCGAGAATCTGTTTTAGAACCCTTCTCTCGATGTCATAGATATCAGCGGCTCGTTCGCTTATGTATGCGTCCTTTTCATCGGCAAAATGCTGCGCAATTTCCCGTAAAGTCTTTGATATTGCATATTCTGCCGTTACAAGCTCTGAGCTGATCATGTCCGTTATCTTCTTGCGCAGACTTCTGTCGTGCATAAAACGCTTATGGACAGCGAAAATGTCCTTTATTTTGCTTGCTTTGTTTTTATGCTCCTCTTCGAGGTGAGTCAGCTCATTGACAGCGTCTCTGAAAGCATTTCTTACCCTGCGAATTTCGGCGGTTCGCTGTGTGGATTCTATCGTACGACAGGGAATCCGGTAATCTTCGGAATCAATCACAAGTGATTTGGCGATTGATATGCCGGGTGAAACAGCAATTCCCTTTTTAATTTCCATTATTTATTTTCCGGTTTAGTTTTCGGATACTCTGCTCATTGGCGGAACATTAAGCAAGTAATTTTAAGGCAAAGGCTCTCCGAAGTGCTTATTTTCCACAAGCTCCAGAAGTGCAGCCGCGGCTGGTTCTGCATCAGCACCTTCGGCCCTGATTTTTAGTTTAGTTCCGCACGTAGCGGCTAACATGCTCATCTGCATTATACTCTTGCCGTCAACGGTGGTTTTGCCGTTCGTAACGGATATTTTACTGTCAAAACGATTAGCAATATCAACAAACTGCATGGCCGGGCGCATGTGAAGTCCTTCGGCATTTTTTATTTCAATCTCTGTTTCACATACTACCTTTTCCAATATGTATTCCTCTTGCGTCACGAAAAATCCTTTCGTTTAATACTTACGGGCAAATATTAAACGCGAGCATTTGCATCAGCTTGTTTCTATAGTGACGGGTCTTCATCAGCTTCCAGGAGCAGGTCTTTAATCTGCTCCTGTGTGCGGCACTGCCTTAAAAACTTACGAAACTTCTCCACCTGTAAATGCCTGAAGATGTTCTCCATCGCCTGAAGGTGCTTGTCAGGGTCATCTATCGGGCTGATCATAAGAATTATCGAATGAACGGGGAGCTTATCCAGGGCAAAGAAATCAATGCCTTCATCGCTCAATCCAACCGTAGCAATAATATCATTGACTGCTTTATGCTTGACGTGAGGTATTGCTACACCCCGACCCAGGCCAGTACTGGCTTCGTTTTCCCTTTTGATTATTGCCTTGACGATGCTTTTTTTGCCGTCTTTTTGCAGCTTGCCGACACTTTCAAGCGAAGAAACAAGCTCCTCGACAGCCGCATCCCGGTCACCGGACTGCAATTGTGAAATTGCCGCCTTAAAACAGATAAAATCCTTAAATTTCATTGTATCGCTCAAACCTATTTTCAAAGAGTAACTTTAAAACAAAATACGTCGTCATAATCTTTATTTATATCAGCTCTGCACTTTCGGTGTCTGTATCTGCGTGCTTATCATCACGTTCCCTGCTTTTGACTCTTCTTAGCTGGCGTTCAAGCTTATGCACAGCCATATCAATACATTGATATGCATCTTGTCCCGTCTCGGTACCGACAAAAATTTTGCTGTGCTGTGCCCTGGCGATGATTTCCACATACACATTACCACCACCCTGGCTGCTGTCAATAATCACTTCTACCTGATCGATGCTGTTGTAATATTTGGGAAGCTTGGAAGTTTTTTCTTCCGCATGTTTTCTCATTGCATCTGTTATTTCAATATGTTTACCGGTAATTGTGAAAAGCAACATCATTCTCCTTAAAAAATTATTTCCTTAAACAATATAACAACCTGGTTATTATAAACATAACTCCAATATGTAGAAATCTTAATTCTTAACAGGGGTGTTCGTCAAATCATCTTTTAAATGTTCGTTCATTTTTACCATTTCATTTGTCGGGGAAATAACCCCGCCGCTTATTATAAACCTCAGTGCCTCTTCAATGGTCATATCCAGGTCAATTGTCTGTTTTTTGGGCACCGTGATTACGAATCCTGTAAACGGCGTCGGAGATGTAGGTATAAGAACCGTAAGAAATTCTCTCCTGATGTTATTAACCACGTTTTTCAGTCCCGAGCCGGTAACAAAACCAAGCGACCATATACCTTTTCTTGGATATTCTACTGCAACTACACGGGAAAAAAACCTTTTTTGATCTTCCTGGGTCAGAAAAAAATCAGTTATCTGCTTTACGTATGGATAAACACGCTTCAAAAGGGGAGTATTCATAATAAAGTTCTCGAACATTCGCCATAGTGTTTTTCCGACGTAGCTTGCCAGAAGAGCGCCGAATACGCAAACCGCAACAACTGCTATAATAAAACCTACAATCGAACCCGGCCCGTCCACCCATTTTTTTGCGAGGTCTGTTTCTATTTTGTAGATGCGTGCTTTTCGCTGGATACCAGGCGTTTTAATATATGAATCCAGCTCAGCAGGCTTGTTTTTCCAGCCTTTATCCTT
>CAYSHS010000100.1:3942-8228 GCA_964430845.1 uncultured Pirellulales bacterium
TCACATAGTCCCGAATCTCATCATTCGAAATTTCGATATTTTCATGGGTTGTTATAGCAATTATGTGAACCAGGCCGCGATTTATATGTTTGCTTATATTGTTCTGAATGAATGTATAGCCCCAGACGAATAACCAAATAGTCAATATGCTCGGCAACAGCACCGCTAATCCGTGTAAAAAGTATCCTTTGAAGCGTCTGGTAACACTCATATTCTTTGTACCAAGTCCTTTACTTTCATAAAGTTACGAATAAACATCCTGCCGAAGTTACCGATAAATCAATATAGCATTCTGAACGTAATAGATTAAGCTATAGGCTCCTTATAGTCAATAAAAAAGTCTTTCGGCAAGTGTGCGCCGAGCAAATGTATCGCCGCCCCTGGTAAGGATGCCAGAAGCCAGACAAACCTTTGACAAAGTGCAAGTGCAAGTGCAGAATCCTTATTGACTCCTGCATAGGTAGTAAATAGTATGATAAGCATACCTTCGACTACTACGGCACCGCCGATACTTACAGGGATTGCGCCCAATACCCAGGTCAAAGTAAAAAAAACATAATAATATTTGATACTCGCTTCGATACCGATATTTCGACCCACAAACCAAAAGCCGGTAATTGTCATAAGCTGAAGCAAAACAGTCAACCCGAATGCGATAAATAAGATTAAAGGCTTCTTACAGTAAAGTATAATAGCTGTTTTAAGTTTTCCAATAGTTTCCAACACTCGTTTCATAAGATAAAAGCAAGCGTTTTTTAGTTTTGTCCTGCTTTTGCCATACAATAAAAGCCCGATAAAAATAAGCCCGATAAAACCGGCTGACTCGATAATAATCATCCTGTGCCGGCTGATTATGCCAAATAATCCGGAATTCCTGCGAGTGCCTATCGCAATATTTTTACCTCTTAAAAAAATAATGTAGAAAGCGACAGCTATTATAAAAGTACTAAATAATCCTACTATCCTGTCTATAAAGACGCTTAAAGCCGCCTCGAACTTCTTATTAGTGTGCTTGGTAACATACCAGGCCCGGATTAGGTCGCCGCCAACGGAGCCTGGCATGCAATTGTTATAGAAAAGTCCCAAAAAATGCAGACGAACAGCAGAGATATAAGGGATAGATATCAATTGAGACCTTAGTAAAAGCCACCAGCGGAATCCGATTATCAACTGGGCTATTATAAAGATGAACAGTGAGCAGGCAAAAACCAAAGGGTTAATTTCTGTTAGTTTTCGCCATCTTTCCTCCCTGCTGGCCCAGATAATCGCAAGAATCACTCCAACCGCAACAAAACTTATACGAAACAATATAAATAGTATATTAGTTTTTTTTTTCTTCTCAGCCATTAAAGCTCTTTACCTAAAAAGACTTGTTTTTGCAGATAATATCGGCTAAAACTACTTCTGGCAAGTACTTATAGAATATTTTAGGAGAATAAACAAGTGGCTGCAGATAAAAATATTGAAGAAGGACTCGATTTTATCCCGAAATTCGATGATAAAGGTCTGATTACAGCAATCGCACAGGATAGTACAACAAACCAAATACTCATGGTCGCGCACATGAATAAAGAAGCTCTCGATATGACAATCCAAACCGGATTTGCGACATATTACAGCAGGTCCCGCAGGGAACTCTGGAAAAAAGGCGTTCAGAGCGGCCACGTCCAGAAAGTTCAGCAAATCCTCGTAGATTGCGACCAGGACTGCCTGGTACTAAAAGTCTCAGTTGACCAGGGCCAGTGCCACGTAGGCTATAACTCCTGTTTCTACCGGGCAATAAACAAGAACTACCCCGAAAATCTCGTTTTCATAGCCCAAAAAACCTACGACCCTAAAGAGGCCTATAAAAAATAACAAAGATGAAAAAAAAAGATTTGGTATTTTAGAATTATTATACAGGAAGATTCGAGCAAAATATTAAGAACTTCTTGCTCTTTCTGACACTTTGCTAAATAAAAGATATTCTTAACCACGAAGAACTCCGAGAGACACGAAGAAAATTTTGAAAACAGAACCTATGAAATTCGACGAATTATCAGGAAAAATAATTGGTTGTGCAATTGAGGTTCATAAAAACCTTGGACCTGGATTACTGGAGTCAGCTTACGAACGCTGCTTGTCTTATGAATTAAATACCAAGGGTTTGAAACACGAAGTTCAAAAAGAACTGCCTATTGACTATAAAGGTCTCATGCTTGATGCCGGATACAGGATACATATAATTGTTGAAAACAGCATAATAGTTGAACTTAAAAGCTGTGAAAAGACTTTGCCTATTCATGAAGCACAGATTCTTACATATATGAAACTTGCCGGGGTAAGTGTTGGATTGCTTTTTAATTTTAATGTTATAAAAGTCAAAGATGGAATCAAAAGGTTCGTATTATAATTATTACTTCTCAAAAAAATATTTCTAAAACCTTCGTGTCCCTTCGCGTTCTTTGTGGTTTAAAAAATAATGAGAAAAGAAATATTCTATGTCTTATTGAAATATGTGTTGGACAGGTTCTTTTTTCAGTTCGGATATTGTGGGTAAAAGCTGGTAAGAGTTTATTTTTTCCGTTTCGATAAATTCATTCACTTTCGTTTTTATTTCATCCATGCTTTGAGCGTGGAGCATTCCTAAAAGATTGTAAGACCATCTATCGAAAGTTTTTCGTTCGTAGCAATGGCTAACGATTTCCAAGCTCGCAAGTTTTTCACCGGTTTCGATAATTCTATCTTCAGAAACTTCGCAGGCGAATAAAACGTTCGCGTTAAATCCAACTTCTTTGTAGTCAATTACAGCAGCAATCCGGCGGATAACTCCTTTTTCAATTAGCTTGCGGATTATTTTCAAAACATCTTCGATTTCACGTTTCCACCTGATATCAGGTTTCTTGGAAAGAAAATGGCTTCTCTGTTATCTCAAGTTCCTTTTGCAGTTGAGACAAAATATTTTTTTCATCAGCATTAAGCACAAAGGCTTTGCTTTTTGGTTTTGAAATGGTTTTGCTTTGTTTTTCATCTGCGATATCGAATTGAACATTCAATTTGAAAGTTCGCACAACAGGCAGGCTGTGAAAATCAATTGTGAAACGTTCGCATAAATCTGATACAAGTTGTTCAATTTCTTTTTCTGTTTGTGCCTGCAATGTGAACCATAAGTTAAAGAAATGTTCTCTAAGATAATTATGTGAAACGCCCGAAAGAGCATTTACCGATTTGGTAACATCATGCAGTTTGTCTTCAGGGACATGAGCGGCTACAAGCGTGCTTGCTTTTCCAAGAGTGCGATGATTTATAATTGCGCGAAATCGTCTTATTATACCGTTTTCTTTTAATTGACGTATATTATCGAGTACCTGCTTTGTGCTTACACCCAAATCTTTTGCGATTATATCAAAAGGTTTTTCACAAACAGGAATTCCTTTCTGAAGCAATGTACATAACTGCTTTTGTAATTCAGTGAGATTTTGCATGTTTTTTGAATCAGCTCTCGAAAAAATGTTAAAATTCCAAGCTTTGCGACACAAACGTATCATGGGCTTCCAGCCCATGAATACGCGGGCTGGAAGCCCGCGCTACATAATGGAATTATTCAACTAAATTTATTCATTATTTTTGCGACTTCTTTTGCGAAGTATGTAATCATAATATCTGCACCGGCACGTTTTATGGCGGTGAGCATTTCCATCATAGCCGCTTGCCTGTCCAGTAATCCTGCATCGGCAGCGGCGTTGAGCATCATATACTCGCCCGACACATTATACGCCGCTATGGGACAGTCGAAACGCTGGCTCGCTCGGTAAATTACATCGAGATACGGCAGGGCGGGCTTTACCATTATAATATCGGCGCCCTCTTCGATATCCAATTCTATTTCTGCCATCGCCTGGTTGGAATTTGCAGGGTCCATCTGGTACGTTTTCCTGTCACCGAACGCAGGAGCAGATTCAGCCGCATCTCTGAATGGGCCGTAAAAAGCCGAAGCATACTTGGCCGCGTAAGACATAATTGCTGTGTTCTCAAAACCGTTCTCTTCAAGTGCTTCGCGAATGTATTTTACTCGACCATCCATCATGTCCGATGGTGCGACTATATCAGCTCCTGCCTGTGCGTGCGAGAGGACGACTTTCGCCAGCAATTCACACGTTGCATCGTTATCGACTTTATTGTCTTTAATTACGCCGCAATGACCATGATCCGTATATTCGCACAGGCAAATATCTGTAATGACTAATAGTTCCGGAGTTTTTCTTTTAATTTCTGCATCAGATCTAGATCGATATGCCATTATTCCC
>CAYSHS010000100.1:8238-9902 GCA_964430845.1 uncultured Pirellulales bacterium
GATAATTAGTAGCTCAGGAGTCTTACTTTTAATTTCCATGACAGCCTGCTGTATTACGCCGTTTTCAGCCCAGGCTTGTGAGCCGATTGCGTCTTTTTTTTCGGGCAAACCGAAAAGGAGCACCGCCGGAATTCCAAGTGAGGAAATTTCCTGTGCTTCTTTGGCAACTGTATCAGGTGAAAAATGAAAACAGTTTGTCAGTGACTTAATCGGCTCTTTTATATTTTTTCCTTCCCTGACAAATAAGGGATAGACAAGGTTATTTATATTTACGCTCGTTTGCCGAACCAGCCTTCGCATCGCATCGCTGGCTCGCAATCTTCGCATTCTGTTTTTAGGAAAAGTCATAAAAAACTCCTGAGTTATTTTTTTTAACAATACTGTTCTATCGTGTCGAGTAAGCCATCGAGTGTGTGTTCACTTGCGGTGACATTTATTTTTACACCTTTTCGTTCCAGCTCTTTGGAAGTAACAGGCCCTATCGATGCAACTTTAATTTTGCTCGAATTTATGATTTCACTGTTGATATTTTCAAAAAATCCATTTACCGCAGATGGACTGGCGAAAGTAATCCAGTCAATTTCATTGTTTTGTATTTTTTCTTCCAGGAATGTGGATTCGCTTTTCTGCATTACAGCGGTATAAATCGAAATATCTTCAACCTTAGCATTAGCCTGCTTCAATATTTCGACCAGTTCGTTCGAGGCAATTTCAGAACGCAGAAGCAGGATTTTCTTATCTTTCAAATTGGCAAAACTAATCAACTGTTTTCCAAACTGCTCACTCGTGAAAACAGTCGGCACAAAATCAGCTTTGATTGCAAACTGGTTCAAAGTTGCTTCAGTCTGCAGCCCAATGCACGCTATACGTGCTGATGAAAATAATCTCGCGTCCTTATTCAGTTTTTCCAACGTGTTAAAAAAAACTTTTACACCGTTCCGGCTGGTGAAAATTATCCAGTCATAATCTGAAAATTTCGTTAGAGTCTGCAAAAATTCGCTTGTCTCAGTCAGAGGTCTTATATGGAAAGTCGCAAATGAAAAAGGTAACCCTCCGCGGGCGATTATTTTTTCAGAAAATTCTGCATTGCCAGGCTCATCACGTGTCACTACAATGTTTTTTCCAAACAAGGCGAGCTTCATAAACCAGTTGAAATTGGTGAAACTCTGCGCAGCTTCGCCTATAATTATGAGTGCAGGAGGCTCGATTTTTTGCTCCAGACATTCCGCCTGTATTTTTTCAACTGAGCTTTCAACAATCCTCTGGGTCGGGAAAGTGACTTCAGATACAACAGCGGCCGGCTTATCACCTGGCATCCCATTTTCCATCAGCTTTTCTGTAATGTTGCTCAAATTCCCCACACCCATATAAAAAACCAGTGTCCCGCTGAATTTCGCAAGCAGGTTCCAGTCGATACTTGTACCTTCCTTGCCTTCGGCTTCGTGACCGGTAATGAAAATCACCTGCGAACTGTATTGCCTGTCTGTGAGCATTATTCCTGAATAAGATGAAAGTGCTATTCCCGCCGTGACACCTGGGACGATTTCATAATCAATTCCAGCAGCATTAAGTGCTTCAAGCTCTTCGCTGATGCGCCCGAATATGCACGGGTCGCCGCCTTTGAGACGAACGACTATGTAGCCGCCGACTGCTTTTTCCACAAG
>CAYSHS010000101.1:0-9770 GCA_964430845.1 uncultured Pirellulales bacterium
CCCGCCTCTGGCGGGCAATTTGGCTTTGTTCTGTAAATTTATTTACACAATACGCATCACGCACGACTCATCACGAATCAATTGGCTTTTTTTCATTTTTTGACTATTTTTGCCACAGAGGGTACCGTTCATCCTTCGCAGTAGCTCTGCTACGGAGAATGGAAGGACACAGAGAAAATTAACCACTAATAAACGCTAATAAACACAATAAAATAGCCTGCCATCTATACGCTCTACCCTAAATGCTAATTATTCACTATTCACTTTTTACTATCCCCTATCCCCTAAACCCTATCCCCTATTTTAAGCTGTATCCTGTATTCTATTATGTTATATATTATACAAACATTCAGCCGAAAAGTCAAGGGAAAAAAGTGAAAAGTGCCTAAATTGAGCTAAATTGTCTAAAGTTAAAAAGTTGTTATATTATCCAAGCCACCGAGCACTCAGAGAATACAGAGGAAACGAAGTCAGGTAATTGCGAACGATTCGCAGAATCGTGCGGCAATCTTTTTTTTCTGTATTCTGTGTCCTGTATCCTGTATTCTCTTGATTCGACACTGATTTTAATCCTTCGCAGCAGCTCTGCTACGGAGAATGGAAACACAGGATTTACACTGAATATATTTCACGCAAAGGCGCAGAGTCGCAAAGTAAATATAAATTCAAAAAAGAAAAAACATAAACTCTATAAGCTAATTATCGCAATCACGTCAATAAAAATTCTCAAAAAAAATGTACCGCTACCTTTATTTATTATTTATTTTATTTGTATATTATTCGAACACCTTAGTTAGGTATTTCATTATGATTGTGATATCTTTGGTTGATTGTGGTATATGCCAGCCGGTAATCCATCCTTTTTCGTCTTGAAAATTATTATTAACTTTGACGACCTCAAATCCATTACTTTGGATTTCATTTATGTATTGTTGCGATAATCGTAAATCTATTCTGAGTTGCTTTTTCTGTAAATATATATACAAACAATCGACATCTTTGTTTTTGCAATAACCGAAGTAATGAGCGTTACAGTTGTATTTCTCTGTTAAATTTGAAATTGATTCATTAAGTTTCTTTCGGATTGATCCAATTAGTTCAGTTGGAAAGCCTTCCAGCGTTTTTTTTAAATCAATATTTAAAAGAAAACCCGATTGAGCATAGATAATATATTTTGCTTTTTTGCCTCTTTTTCCTTCCATGATATACTCCTTGAGATCAGAGTTTATTAAAATCTTTGCTTGTTACTATTTTTTTCTATTTACTCTATTTTTTGCTTTGATATATTTCTGATAAATGAAATTCATAAAATGGTCAACTTGAGCAAGATCTTTGAACTTGCACATTTTTCTTATTTCAGTCATAAGGTTTGCATATTGTCCATAGGTATCAGCTTGAAAAGATTGTTGATTTGGAAAAGAAGTTAGCCCAAGCCTTATTAGTGATGAAAGTGGATTATTGTTGAGTATGGGATATTTTTCAGGTAAATAAGTATTAAGAATTTCAGTAGCTACATTAGGTCCTAATCCATAAATAGGGCCATAATGAATCTTTGCAATTTTGAATATCTCTTCAGGATCTTCGCCGATTTTTCTCCTCAATTCATTTAACATATCTAAGAACTTTCTATACTGGATTGCTACTTTGTTTTTCATTCTTAAAAGACCTCCAGAATGCCAAAGTCCTTTTTAGCCAGTTTTACCAACAAGCCTTTCATATTTATCAAGGAATGAAGCTTTTGAAATGATGATTCCTGAATTCATGCTATTAAGAATTTGTAATGCTTTACGATAGTCCAGTATTCTTTTATCCCAATCTGCTTGTTCATTCATGTCAGCAAGATAGTCGCTTAAATAATTATGGAAAAGATTGGAGTTCAAATTAAAAAGTTTTGCTATTTCTGATTGTGCTTCTTTTTCTGCTTTTTTTATTTGCCTTTTAAATGCGTTAAAACGTCTTTCATATTGACTTATAAAAATGGGATTTACAGGCTTCGCCCTTTTGTGGTTTTCCACAGTTTTAAAGAACTTCAAGAGTTCACCAATGAATCTCTCATTATTTGAGGATTCTATACATACCATTGCCTCGAAATTATCAGACAATCCGCCTTGAGTCAGATTTGATGAACCAACAAGAGCAGTCGCCTTATTTGTAGATAGTGTCAAATAAATTTTGGGGTGAAATGTAGTTTTTCCCTGTGAGAAGAGAAATAGATTAACATTTTTAAATCGATTAGAAAGATCAAAAAGAAACCAAAGAGCGTCTGGTTCTGTTTGATAGAAATCTGTACCAATAAAGAATGTAAGCTTGCATTTGCTATTTGCTGCATTTTCAATTTGCTTTTCTAATAGTTTCATACCACTCATTTTCAAAAAGGCAACACAGAAATAAGCTTCTTTGGCTGTTTTCATGGCAGCATTTAGTGATGCGGCTATGCTCTTTTTGTCGTTTCTCAATAAGGTAATAGTATTTCTTGTATTTTCCATTCTATACACCTTCTTTCTATCAATAAAAACTAGGAATGTTTGCTGTTTTCAATTTAATAATCAATGGCTATCTCGTGTAAATCCGTGTCTAAAAATTAAATTCTTTCCTTTATCAGCCGTAAGAAAACTAATTCGATTTTCATTTTCTCTTTGTTGCCCAACAATGATAGTCTGTCGTTGCTCGTCGCTAGTCGTTAGCATTTATGTCACATAATCTATCTCCAATAATTTAAATAATCCACATCCGTCTTCGTTAAAAACTACGCCGTGACGAGAAAATCCACGGATTACTCAGATTTTAGCAGATTTCTTATTACATCACCACGAAGGGCATGAAGTGGCACGAAGACTATTTAATATATTACTTTAACCTTCTCTTTTCTTCGTGGTTCAAAAATATTTATAGACTTTCTTCCATGGTACTTCTTGACACATCACTTTTTGCGAGGACGTTTTCGAAGAAGCTATCAATTGCTTTTGAGGTTCTGTCGAGGTAGTTGTTGTATGCTACATCGTGCTCAGCGCCTTCGATTTTCTCGTACCTGATGTCTTTTGCTCCTGCTGCCTTCATCCTGGCGATGAAATCATCGGTGGTTTGCGGGTTGACGATGCGATCGGCGGTGCCCTGAATCAGAAGGATTGGCAAAGCATTGGCGGAGATATATGATACAGGTGAATACTTTTCCGCATTGGCATATCGTCCCGGCAGGACAGTAGGGGGAGAGCCTCCCGCGACGGCAGTGACACTGCTGGAGTAGTCATTCCAGCCGCCATCGCCTTCAAGACCTGCATCAGGACCGGTAAGCCCAATCATTAGTACGAGATGCGCTCCGGCTGAATGGCCCCAGGCGACAATGCGGCTGGTATCCACTCGATATTCCCTGGCGTGTGCCTTGAGCCAGCGTACGGCACATTTGCAGTCTTCGATACATGCAGGCATAGGAGCTTCACGTGTGAGCCTGTAGTTCACCGAGATGGTGACATAACCTTTAAGCGCGTAATCCAGCAGCATTGAGCGGTAGGGTCGGTCGCGTTTGTCACCTGCGTTCCAGCCGCCGCCATGAATTATGACAAGAGCAGGCCGCAATTCATCTCCGTTCGGCTCAAGCATTGCAAGGTCGAGTTTCCATGCCTGGCTTGAACCTGTGCGATAGGCAATGTCATCGAGGATAACAATACGCTTGGGAGTGACTCCTTCGGGTGTCTCGGCTGCCTGCGATACTGTTGCGGCTGCAAGAATAATCACACATACGATAGATAACATCCTGAAAGCTGAAGTTTTGTGATAATTGGTCATTGCGTTATTCCTTTCCCGATTTTTTGTTCTTTTCCTGTATAAAAAAATCGGCTATCTTATCAATGTATTCTTTAGACCAGATTTTGGCGTCTTCATGTCCGGCGTCTTTCACTGTGAACATTTCATTTTTCATTCTTTAAGAATTGAGATTTTTTTCGAATAAAAAATCGCATTAATTTGTAAAATCCTGCACCTGTATTAAAAAAGATTTTTACTAATACAATCCGACTACGTTTTTCAACGATACACAAAAGCAGTCATTTTATCAACAAAAATCCAGTGAGAATCAGATGCCCTCTGATTTTTGGATATGAAAATATGGACTTGCTACTCTGCGAAGTATGCTACGAAGCACGAGAAAGCCCATTCTGTACACTCGATTTACAGTTTATTATATTCCGGGACGAGGGATTTTATTTTATTAATTATTTGGTCCGGGCTTTGGGAATTGGCTATGTTTATTAGCTCGTTGATTCCAGCTCGCAGATTGTCCCTGTCTATTGGGATGTTTTTCCAGATACTTATTTTGGGATGGCGTGTTCTTTGCATGTCTTCGCCTTCAATTGAAAGTTCCTCGAAGAGTTTTTCGCCCGGGCGCGGGTTAGTGAATTTTATTTCGATGTCCTCTTCGGGACTGAAGCCGCTAAGGGTGATAAGCTCTCTTGCCAGGTCAACGATTTTTACAGGCTCGCCCATTTCGAGCACGAATATCTCGCCTCCTTTTCCCATTGTAGCGGCCTGCAAGACGAGCTGGCTCGCTTCGGGAATAGTCATGAAGTAACGTTTCATTTCAGGGTGCGTGACAGTCACAG
Organism: uncultured Pirellulales bacterium; assembly: GCA_964430845.1. Taxonomy (GTDB): domain Bacteria; phylum Planctomycetota; class Phycisphaerae; order Sedimentisphaerales; family Anaerobacaceae; genus JAFGPS01. The sequence continues at coordinate 4,596 of CAYSHS010000101.1, forward strand.
GGCCGCCTTCTGCTATCTGCTTTTTAAAAATGGGAACTACCGAGCCTTCGGAGCCGAGCACGTTTCCGAAGCGAACTGTGACGAAATGTGTTTTGCTCGTTCTGCTGAGGTCCTGGATGTACATTTCCGCGATTCGTTTGGACGAGCCCATTATGCTGGTCGGGTTGACTGCCTTATCGGTGCTTATCAAAACGAAGTTTAGTGTACCGAATTTTTCAGCCGCGTCTGCGACAATCTGCGTTCCTGTGACATTATTTTTTATTGCCTGAGCGGGATTAAGCTCCATCAAAGGTACGTGCTTATGTGCGGCTGCGTGAATAACAACCTGCGGCTTATACCTTGCGAAAATTTGCTCGGCATGTACCTGGTCTGTTATATTGCAGATAATAGGCTCGATTCGCACAGATGGAAAATCTTTCTGTAACTCGCGCTCGATATAGAACAGGGGATTTTCCGCCTGCTCGACGAGGAGTAAGAGTTTCGGCTTGAAGTGACATAATTGCCTGCACATTTCCGAGCCGATGGAGCCTCCTGCGCCGGTAACGAGAATCACCTTGTCTTTTGCGAATGCTTCGATTGAATCCAGCTCAAGCTGGACTGCTTCTCTGCCCAGAAGGTCGTTTATATCGACATCGCGTATTTGCGAGACAAGGAACTTTCCCGATGCGATATCTGTTATCGAAGGAACAGTTCGGAACCTGATTTTAGTGCCTTCGCAAACCTGAACAACTCTCCTGAGCTGCCTGCGGCTGGCAGATGGCATCGCGATTGCGATTTCATCTATGTTTTGCTCGCTGCAAATCTGCGGCAACTGCTCGACTTTGCCTATTACAGGGATTCCGTGAATGTGAGTTCCCTGTTTTGCAGGGTCGTCGTCGATAAGGCCGATAACTTCGTATTGCACGACAGGCATCCTGTGTATTTCACGGATGAGCGCTTCGCCGGCATTGCCTGCCCCGACGATAAGGAATCTTTTGAGTCTGCCTATTTCAATCGTCTGGGACGCTTCGTAATACAGCCTGATGACCATTCGCAGACCTGCAAGAAGCATAACAGTTGCGAATAAATCCGCCATGCAGACACCTTCTGCCGGTTCTTCCATCCCGATTGGCAGGTAATTACGCGCGAAATTTGTGTAGCCCAGCACGAACCATACTGCGACGATAATCAGAGTGCTGGTCAGTGATGCTCGCGCGATTCCGAGCAGGTCGGAGATACCGACGTATCGCCACCAGCCGCGATATTGCTTGAATAGTCCGAAAACAGGCAGTTTTATAGCAAGAAAGAACAGGATTAGCGTGGGGTACAGATCAATGAACCATGCTTTCTGGAACTTCATGTTATGAATAAGCAGGAACGAGAGCATCAGCGAAGCCGCGAAGATGAATGTGTGAGTAAGTATTATTAGCGGCTTGCGGAAACGAAGAAGAACCGCCGGAGGTAATGCCGGGAATACCTTTCTTCTGCTACTGGTCCTGCCTTTCGGCGCAGTTTGTACCTGTATTTCAACCATAGGAGATTTATCGACAAAACATACCCCCTCATTAACCACAACCTTATTTTCTACAATAGGTTATGAAATCTATTGTAAAAAGATTGATATAAAAAAACTATATGGCAAAAAAGGCATTGGTTGTTCAATCCGCTATTTCGATTCGATAGACCAGTTAAAAGAAAGCTGCCCTATGATAACTGTAATAAAACTTTCCTCTGCTGTTGGTCATTATACGGCTGTCCTTGAAGTTACGGAGGATAAAGTAATCATGGGTGACCCCATAGCCGGCAAAAAAGAATGGTCTTATGAGAATTTCAGAAAGAAATGGCAGTTGGATGGAATAGTAGTAAAACGTAATAAATAAAAGAACAAACGGTGTCAGTACATTTTGATACACGGAGTCTGAAAATTATGTCACGTACAATTTTGACACAACGAAATATTTTTGTCTATTTCGTATAAGAAATAATTGTAGAATCAAGTTGATTCTTTTGGATCAGATTCGGAATTCGGTTCTGTTTCGGATGTTTCTATTTCTTGCAGTGGTTCGGGGATGTTTGGTTCGGAGTCGGGTTCGCTGTAATATGTGTAAATATCAGTGATTTCTGTGTTATCGACTTTTTTTCGCAGGAGGGAGTAGATGATTGTGTTTGCGGAAAAATAGAAGCTGATAATGAACGAAACGACCAGTCCTACAATGACAAGTACGCAAATGTAAATGAGGAAATGTGCTATTTTTTCAGACGATGTCACGGCCGCGACATTTGAGGTGCCAAAAAGATTGATAAAATCGGGCTTTGGCCAGATTGCATCGATTTTATTAGCCTGACCAACGCTGTTTTTGGTCCAGGTAACTACTTGCAAAAACGTTCGTGTGACGGAGAGTGCCAGAAAAGCTATAAGGCGGATAAAAGTATAGCTGATTGACCCATAAATAGCCGCGACTGATGAGTAGAAGAGCATTCTCCATGGTTTTGAATAAACGTAGCTGAAAGAGCGGCTAATCGAATCGAAACCGTCTGAGCCGTCATAGGCGACAGCAGGGAACATCAGGTTGAATCCTGCTAACGCTCCTAAAAGAACGACCGCAATCAATGTCCCTGCAAACATGGCAGCCGGCATACCAAGTCCTATTATTATTTCGCCCGCTATGGGAATGTTGCCCAGCAGTCCCAGGGCAAATATGAATATTCCAACGATAAGGATGATAAAAGCCGGTACGAGCGGTGCTGTGAACAAGCTCTTGAATCTTTTCGTGCTGAATCGTACAGCTTCAGACAGTCCGGGTTTTTCGCCCTGGGCATTTTGCAGGGCGGCAATTCTGCAGATAGACCCGCCTGTGGCAGAGAGAACAGCAAGCACTATAACAAAAAATATTGTGCAGTATATTAAATGGTACTTGATTGCCCATTCCAGGGACTTAAAGAAGGCGTTTATATTGTTTACAACACCGAGTATATCGTGCCTGAATACTGAATTTACGGCATTCTTAAAATGTGTAGCAGCCGCTCTCCAGAGTATTCTAAATACGCCGCTGCGCTGGTCCCTTTCCCGGAGCCTTTTAATTCCTTCGCGAGCATCTGCTGGTGTTGGGCTTGCCATATATACCTGCAGTTCCGAGATAAGTATCTTGTTATTATCGTCGCGTGTGACAGCGACAGAGTTGCTGAAATCCATAATCCAGCCAGATATGCAAATCAAAGCCAGCGCCGCAGAGGTTATTATGAGCTTTGTTGGCTGAATTGCCATGCGGAAAGTCCTAAATATTTTCAGGAAAAGAAAATCGTCAAATACTACTGATATTTGGTTGCCTCCGGTCATATTGCATCCTTTCAAAAAGGTTACAAGCTCATCTTTTAACTATATGATAATTTTATCATAGATATAATGAATTATAAGGCAATTTCAATATTTTTTTTGAATTTTTTGCAAATCCTTCAATTTAAGAATTGTAGTCGGAGTCAGGCATATCAAAATCCTGGTCGCTTTCCTGGGATTTTTTGATAGAAAGGATTTTGTAATCCGAATCGAGCCAGGAGCCTAAATCTATAAGTTTGCATCGTTCGGAGCAGAAAGGGAAATACTGTTGTCCGTTATTTTTTTCCTGACTTGCCGATTTTACAATCTTATGACAAATGGGACAGGTATGTTCCATACTTATTATTCTTCAGACTCGAGTACGAGTCCTTTTTCCAGTTGCCTGGCATATTCGACGGAATATTTTGCCCATGGCTGAGCTTCGAGACGTTCTTTTCTTATCGGTTGACCTGTTCCGAGGCATATTCCGTAAGTCTTATCCTCGATACGTTCGAGTGCTTCATCTATTTCCCGAAGGAGCTTTCTCTCGCTATCCATTAGCCCAAGAGCAAATTCCTGCTCGAAATTGTCGCTTCCGAGATCCGCCATGTGGATAGGCATGCTTGATAAATCCCCTGTTGCATCCATATGGGATTGTTTTAATGCTTCATCTTTTATATGAAATACGTTGACCAGGAGCTCCCTGCGTTTTTCCAGTAACATCTGCTGGAAATGCTTTAATTCAGATGCAGAAAGACGGCGTACTTTTTTTCGGGTAGAGCTTACTTTCTCCCTTGTAATTTTTTTGTGTTTTTGTACCAAACCTTTCTTTTGCCTTTCGTACATAAAACTCTTAATACTTTATAGAAAGTATATTGTACCATATTTTGGTATGTTTTGTATAGTTGTATCTTCTTGTTTATTTAAAACCTATGCCTTAAGGAAAGTATATACGAATATTTCCGGAAAAGCTAAAAATGTATGTAAGTATTTATATTATAAGAAGATATAGATATTTATTTGTTATTTTTATGCATGTTAGCTATCTTCCCTATTTTTGCCTATTGGTATGAAAAATTTTTTTCCTGAAATCATACTCGCAAGTACTTTTATTCCGAAAACCTTTGTAATTTGCTCTTCGTTCAGAATTTCTTTTGGAAGTCCGAATTTATAATTATTGTCTGAAAATAGCAGCAGTATCTCATTGCAATACTGGATAGCCAGGTTTATATCGTGCGTAACTGCTGCAATCGTTTTATTTTGCCTATATTGCGCATCTTTAAGCAGGTCATATATCCCAACCTGGTGTTTCATATCTAAAAAGCTGGTTGGCTCATCAAGAAGCAGGATGGGTGTTTGCTGAGCGAGAGCGCGTGCGATAAAAACTCTCTGTCGTTCCCCGCCGCTGAGAGAGCCGAGTAGTCTGTCTGCGAATCTGGCTGTATCGGTAAGCTCGAGGGATTCTGCGATAATTTGTTTATCAATTTTGCCTGGAAATGCAAGGGAACTTAAATACGGTGTTCGAGCCATCGAGACAATCTCTGTTACAGAAAAATCGAATACAGGCACGAATTCCTGCCTGACAACAGCGATTTTTTTTGCAAGCTCTTTAACATGGTAATGTTTCAGTGGTTTCGAGTCAATTTTTATTGAACCGTTATCGGGTTTCAGCAAGCCGCAGAGAAGATTGAGAAGTGTTGTTTTCCCTGCCCCGTTCGGCCCGATTATTCCTAAAAAACTGCCTGTTTTAACACAGACAGACAGGCTTTGAAGGATTTTCTTTTGGCCGTAGCTAAATCCGAGATTTTCAATTTCTATAATATTCATTTCATCCAGTTGACTTTTCGTGTATATCTTGCGAGCAGGATTAAGAAAAACGGACC
>CAYSHS010000102.1:0-9740 GCA_964430845.1 uncultured Pirellulales bacterium
TGTTTCCATACTGGTCGCGAAAAAATCGAAAGAAAATTTACCGGAGTATAAATGTCCTGCACCGGAGACGCTTCTGTTTTTATCACTTTCAGTGTCATATACACCCATCCCGTCGGTCATACGGTATGTGTATCCCTGCTGTCCGGCTACACGGAATGCGGTCATATAACCGGAATCACCGGACCTTCCTCCTGCGGTAACATCAGTTTGATAATACCCGTAGCTGCCTGCCATTGAAGATATTGAGAATTCGTTAGCTTCGGGAATACGCGGCTTTAAATTGATTGCGCCTGTGAACGCATTAGTTCCGTAGAGCACTGAGCCGGGACCTCGAATAATTTCCACATTCTCCAGGACACCCAGCGGAAGCGTCATATAAACGGGGAAATTGGTTCCGCCGAATCCGCTTTCTCGAATGGGACGCCCATTGAAGAGGATAAGAGTGTGAAGATCCAAATGGGTCGGCATATCCCCCCGGAAGGACGCCATGTTATTAGGATACATATAGGAGCCGCGTGTATATATACTTGCCTGACGTTGCAGGAGCTGATGGAGATTCCTGTCTCCATAGATATCGATTTCGTCCCGTGGAACGACTGCTACTATACCGGGAGCATCTGATTGCGGCTCCGATTTTTTTGAGGCAACGCTGATTTCGACATCCAGTAATTCTTCAATAGACATATCGAATATGTCTGTTTTTTCTGTGGAAACCTGGTCCGCCATTGCTCGCCTGCCTGTATTCAGAAGGCTCAATATCAAGAGAATACTGCAACACAACGATCTTATGAAAGGGCGTGTTTTTCCCATTTTGTAACTACCCTATTTTTTATACGATTTACATACTCATTTGAAGCATCGGTATTATATCGACAGGATTTTCCTGCTATATTATTTATAAATAAAGGTTTTTTCGAAAAAAGAACGTCATATAAAAACCATTTCTGTTTCTTTATTTACATATTTTTCTATGGAGCAATTATATTTCGAGGAAATATCTTTGATATAATTACAAAAATTTTAAATTAGAGATGCTCTTAATTGCGGAGCCATTTATCGATTGCGGCGGCGGCCTGGCGGCCTGTGTTTATGGCGTGAACTACTAAGGATGGGCCTGAAATTGTGTCACCGGCCGCGAAAACTTTTGGGTTGCCGGTCTGGTAATTGTTTGTGGATACGTTGCCTCGGTTGTCGAGTTTTAGCTCCAAATCTTTGATAAGGCCTTCATGCACTACGTGAACGAAACCTGTTGCAAGAATAACCAGGTCAATATCGAGTGAAAAATCAGAGCCGGGAATTTCTTTGATTTTCCATTCGTTATCCTTTTTATACCATTCGACCTCACATGCGTTGAGTTTTTCTGCGATGACGCTTGTGCCGCCTGAAAAGGATTTCGTGTTGATAGACCATCGTCTTTCGCAGCCTTCTTCGTGTGAGGATGACGTACGCATAACTCTTGGCCACATAGGCCAGGGTGTATCGACTGGGCGGGTTTCAGGTGGTTTTGGCAGGATTTCAAACTGGTATATTTTCTTTGCTCCCTGGCGACGTGCGGTACCGACACAGTCACTTCCCGTATCGCCGCCTCCGATAACAACAACAACTTTGTCCTTTGCCATTCCATATTTATTTTCATCAAAAGGTTCGGAAGCGTTGACTTTATTCTGGGCAGTGAGGTATTCCATTGCGAACATTATGTTTTCATAACCTCTTCCCGGGATATTTAGGTCTCGCGGCCGACCTGCGCCCATTGCCAGGCAAATGCAATCGAACATTTTCTGCAGATAATGAGCAGAAAGGTCTTCACCCGCGATTACACCTGTCTGGAACTGTATGCCTTCGGCGCGAAGCTGTTCGAGTCTTCTGTCGATAACTCTTTTTTCGAGCTTGAAATCCGGGACTCCATAACGCAGCAGGCCGCCAATGTTATCGTCCTTTTCAAATACGACTACATTATGTCCCGCGCGCGCCAATTGCTGAGCAGCAGCCAGACCCGCCGGGCCTGAGCCGATGACAGCGATGCGTTTACCTGTTTTTTGCTCGGCAGGCTGCGGCTTTATCCATCCCTGCTCGAAACCACGCTCGACAATCTGGTATTCGATATGTCTTATCAGAACAGGCTCGTCACTTATTCCGAGAGTGCATGCTGTCTCGCATGGCGCCGGGCAGAGACGTCCCGTAAATTCGGGAAAATTGTTCGTCGTATGCAGCAGCTTGCACGCCTGCTCCCAGCGATTCTTGTAAATCATCTCGTTGAAATCTGGAATTAAATTATGCAGGGGACATCCTGCACCGTGACAGAACGGGATGCCGCAATCCATACATCTTTTTGCCTGCTGTTGAATCTGGTCGGGAGTCAACGAGAGGTTCAGCTCCTTAAAATCAAGGATGCGTTCTTCGACAGGTCTGTAACCGGCATCGTGTCGTTTATGTTTCAGGAATGCTTTCGGCTCAGCCATTAGAACACCTCCTCTGTCGCGGGTGTTGTTTCCGTGTCACGCTGCTCTGCGGCACGCATCTTTTCCAGCGCTTTTCTATAATCTATCGGGACGACTTTTACGAATTTGCCTGCCATGTCCTCCCATGCGTTTAAGATTTGTTTCGCACGTTCGCTTTGCGTCCATTTCAAGTGCAGTTCGACAAGGTTTTTTAGGATTTGCCGGTCATCTTCTTTCCAGACGCTTTCCAGCTCGACCATATCGAGATTGCAAAGCGTATCGAAAAGCTGCATTTCATCGAGTACGTATGCGGTACCGCCGCTCATGCCTGCGCCGAAGTTGCAGCCGGTTTGTCCGAGAACGACTATTGTGCCGCCGGTCATGTACTCGCAGCCATGGTCACCGAGTCCCTCGACTATGGCGGTTGCACCGCTGTTGCGCACTGCGAATCTTTCACCTGCAACGCCATTTATGAAAACCTCGCCTGATGTTGCGCCATACAAAAGCGTGTTGCCGACAATTATGTTTTCATGTGCCGCAAAAATCGATTTTTCAGGTGTCTTAACAACAATTCTGCCTCCTGAGAGACTCTTGCCGAGATAGTCGTTGCTTTCGCCGATGAGTGTGAGTGTTATACCAGGGACAAGAAACGCTCCGAAGCTCTGTCCCGCGGAGCCTTTGAAAGTAATTTCGATAGTGCCGTCAGGCAATCCCTCGGGGCCGTATTTTTTCACTATGCGATTACTTAAAATTGCTCCTACTGTTCGATTTATGTTGCGAATCGGCATTTCAAAAACGATTTTCTTTTTATCTTCAAGAGCAGGTTTAACTTTTTCCAAAATCTGCCAGTCGATATGGTCGTTGATTTTCACTGCCTGTTTAGAGCTGAGATGTATCGAACCTGTATCGGAATTGATTGGTTTTTGAAAAATAGAAGACAAGTCAATGCCTTTTGTTTTCCAGTGCTCAACTGCTTTATGGAAGCTGAGATGCTCTACTTTGCCAATCATGTCTTCGACTTTTCTGAAACCGAGCTGTGCCATAATCCGGCGAAGCTCTTCTGCGACAAAAAACATGAATCGCTGAAGGTATTCGGGTTTGCCCTTGAATCGCGCCCTAAGCTCCGGGTCCTGTGTTGCTATTCCGAAAGCGCAGGCGCCTTCGTGACATTTTCTAAGTAGTGTGCATCCGAGCGTAACGAGGGCAGCCGTACCGAATCCGAACTGTTCTGCTCCGAGCAGAGCGGCGATAGCTACGTCTCTGCCTGTTTTAATCTGGCCATCAGTTTGGACTCTTATGCGGTCGCGCAGGCCATTCATTACGAGTACCTGCTGTGTTTCCGCCAGACCAAGCTCCCAGGGACAGCCTGTGTGTTTTATCGATGAAAGAGGGCTTGCGCCTGTGCCTCCGTCGTGGCCGCTTATGAGAACTTCGTCTGCATTGCCTTTTGCGACGCCAGCCGCGATAGTGCCTACCCCGACTTCTGCAACAAGCTTAACGGAAACCCTGACTTCAGGATTACTGCATTTTAAGTCATAGATAAGCTGGGCCAAATCCTCAATTGAGTATATATCGTGATGTGGCGGCGGCGAAATCAATGTCACCCCGGGCGTGGAATATCTGAGCCTTGCTATTTCGTCGGTGACTTTATGCCCGGGGAGCTGGCCTCCTTCGCCTGGTTTTGCGCCCTGTGCGATTTTAATTTGAAGCTCTTTGGCATTAGCAAGATAATTTGCCGTTACGCCGAATCTTGCACTTGCGACCTGCTTTATAGCGCAGTTTTTCGAGTCGCCATTCGGTTCTGGTGTATATCGAGCCGGGTCTTCTCCTCCTTCGCCCGTGTTGCTCATTGCACCTATGCGATTCATCGCAATTGCCATACATTCATGGGCTTCTTTGCTTATAGACCCGTGACTCATAGCGCCGGTACAGAATCTTTTTACAATATCTTCGGCAGGCTCCACTTCTTCGACAGGGATTGGTTCTCCCGGAACAAAATCGAATAATCCGCGAAGTGTACATAAATGCCGTGACTGGTCGTTGACTGCCTTTGCATATTCTGCATAAGCATTCGCATCGCTGTTTTTAACTGCATGTTGTAATTTCGATACGGTTGTCGGATTCCAGAGATGATACTCACCTGTTTGTCTAAAATGATAATCTCCACCAAAATCCAGCTCAAGCGCCCCTGCAGGGCGCTGCTCGAACGCAGATTTCTGACGGATAATTGCCTCGGCTGCGATTTCTGCAAGCCCTATACCTTCGATACGCGAGCTTGTTCCCGTAAAATATTCGTTAATGACATTGTGATTCAGGCCGATTGCTTCGAATAATTGCGCACCTGCATAGCTGCGCAGAGTCGAGATACCCATCTTGCTCATAGTCTTGAGAATGCCTTTTTTAATCGCGGCGATGTAGTTATCTGCTATCTGGACGGATTCGAGATTTGCAGGCAATTCTTCCCGGCTTTGCAGCTCATCGAGTGACTCGAAAGCCATGTAAGGATTTATCGCATTCGCTCCATAACCGCATAGAAGACAAAAGTGCATGACTTCCCTGGGTTCGCCGCTTTCGATGATAAGCCCGGCTTCACCTCGCAGGCCGCGTCTTAGCAATCCATGATGAACAGCGGCCGTTGCCAGAAGGGACGGAATCGCTGCTCTTGTCGGACTGATTCCCCTGTCACTGATAATCACAAGCGAAGCACCATTTTTTATTGCCTGCTCGACATTATATATTAAGGAATTAAGGCACAGACACAGACTATCCCCGGGATCTGGCACACAGGTATCGAAAAGGGCAGACACAGTTACGACCTTGAAATCTTTTCTGCTTACAGAACGCAGCCGCTCGATATCTTCGTTAGTTAAAATCGGGTGAGGAAGTTTAAGCTGCCTGCAATGCTCAGGAGTCTCAGTTAGAATATTTCGTTTCTTACCTGTATAGACCATTAGACTCATCACAAGCCCTTCACGAAGCGGGTCAATCGCGGGATTGGTTACTTGTGCGAACAATTGTTTGAAATAATTAAATAGCAGTTTCGGTTTGTCGGAAAGAACTGCCAGGGGCGTATCATTGCCCATTGACCCAACAGGCTCCTGGCCATGAATAGCCATCGGAGTTAAAATCATTTTAAGCTCTTCGCGTGTATAACCAAACGCTCTCATTCTCTGGGCGATTGTTTTCGGGTCACTTTCGACAAGTTTCGGCGCATCGAATAAGCCGCGAAGCTCGATTCGATTTTCATCCAGCCATCTTCTATATGGTTTTTGCCTTGCGATTTTACCTTTTATTTCATTATCAGAAACTTCCCGTTTCTGTGTCGTGTCAACGAGGAACATGTGTCCTGGTCTCAGGCGTCCTTTTTTGCGGATTTTCTCCGGTGGAAATTCTATAACACCAGCTTCGCTTGCAATGACAGCCAGGCCGTCAGTAGTAACAAGATACCTGCATGGTCTCAGGCCGTTACGGTCGAGCGTTCCACCTATAATTCTGCCATCGGTAAATACCATAGCGGCCGGGCCGTCCCAGGGTTCCATTATTGACGAGTGATATTCGTAAAATGCGCGTTTGTCTGTGCTGATATGATATTTCGTTCCGAAAGCTTCGGGAATCATCAACATCATGGAATGCGGCATGCTTCTGCCTGCGCGAACAAGCAGTTCGAGAGCGCTGTCAAAGCACGCAGAGTCGCTCATTTCAGGTTTAAGGACAGGCAAAACATCCATGAACCACGCAGGATTCACGGCGTCCATGCACCCATCGTGGTGCATGGTAGTTTCACGTGCACTCATCCAGTTGCGGTTGCCGCTAAGGGTATTGATTTCGCCATTGTGAGCAATACATCGGAAAGGCTGTGCGAGGCGCCAGTTTGGAAACGTGTTCGTGCTGTAACGCTGGTGAACTATTGCCAGCGCCGAAGCAAGACGCTCATCGGCAAGGTCGGGATAATAATCGAATAACTGCCAGGCCATGAACATGCCTTTATAACATATTGTTCTGCAGGAAAGAGAAGTTATATAGAAATCCCGGCCTTCGGCCCCAACTTTTTCTTTTACCTGCTTTTCAGCTCTTCCGCGAGCGAGATAAAGTCGCCTTTCCAACGCTTCGTCTTTCAATCCTGCACCATCTATAAAAATCTGCCGGATTGACGGCTCGGCTTCCAGCGCAATTTTTCCAAGACATTTGTTATGAGTAGGTACCTGGCGCCAGCCTAAAACTTTCATGCCGTAATGGTTTATCGCTGCTTCGAGTATTTCATCGCATATTTTCCTTGATTCTGCATTTTTAGAGCCGAACACCATACCGACACCGTACTGTGTTTCAGTGGGCAAAGTGATTCCGATTTTCTCTGACTCGTCCAGGAAAAATTCATGCGGAATTTGAAAGAGAATGCCAGCGCCGTCTCCGGTGGTTTCATCGTACCCTGCGGCGCCTCGATGGTGCAGATTGAGAAGTATTTGCCTGCCGTATTCGATAATTTTGTGTTCCCGTTTGCCGGAGATGTTCACAACTGCACCGATACCACAGGCGTCATGCTCACGGCGGATTTCGTACAAACCATGATTTTTCAAGTTCAATTTCATTACAATATTATACGATGATTTTGCTATTATGAGCAAGGGGTTCTTTTAATACCCATCATAAGCAGTGGTTATAAGAGCAGCATTTTGTTGAATAATAACAATTTTGTGTGATATGATAATGTAAATATAAGATGATTTAAAAAGGCGAAGGCCTGCATAGAAAGCAATTCTTCTTAAAGAACCGTCTCTTGCAAGCCTCAACCATTATCCAGAGTTTGTATAAAAAATCTTAAATTTCTAATTATTAATTCCTAAATTCCAAACAATTTCAAATGTTTTAAACACTGGAACATTTCGATTTTCTATTTGTTTAGGATTTAGAATTTTGTGTTTAGTATTGTTCATTAGCAATCATAATACAGATGAAATTCATGCGGATGCGGCCTTAACGCTATCTCATCAATTTCCTTTTCCTGTTTCCACTGAATCCATGTTTCAATCATGTCATCTGTAAAAACATCACCTTCTGTGAGGAATTTGTGGTCCTCTTTCAAGGCATTAATCGCCTCTTCGAGAGAACCTGGAGCCTTCTTGGTATTTGCTAATTCTGCTTTCGAGAGTTCATACACATCTACATCCATTGGCTTACCCGGATCGAGTTTGTTTTTGATACCATCGTTGGCGGCCATCAGCATTGCGGCAAAAGTAAGGTAGCCATTACATGTCGGGTCAGGACAACGGAATTCCACGCGTTTCGCTTTTTCACTCGGCGAATACATTGGAATTCTACATGCGGCAGAACGGTTACGTGCCGACATGCACAAATTCACAGGTGCTTCAAAACCAGGGACAAGCCTGCGATACGAATTTGTCGTTGGTGCCGCGAAGGCAAGTATTGCCGGTGCATGATGAATCAGGCCGGCAATTGCATGCAGTGCGAGATCTGAAAGTCCTGCATAACCCTTTCCTGCGAACAGGTTTTTGCCGTCTTTCCATAGTGAGAAGTGTGTGTGCATGCCGGAGCCATTGTCCATGAAAATCGGCTTCGGCATAAATGTTGCGGTTTTCCCATGACGTTTCGCAACGTTTTTGACAATGTATTTATACCACATAAGATTGTCGGCCTGTTTGAGTAAGGGCGCGTAAAGCATATCAATTTCCGCCTGGCCGCCCGTTGCGACTTCATGATGGTGCTTTTCGATTACAATACCGACTTTTTGCATTTCTTCGACCATTTCGGAACGAAGATCATGTTGTGTATCTGTCGGACTGACGGGGAAATAGCCGCCTTTATATGAAGGTTTGTATCCAAGGTTAGGCTCTTCGAAACGTGCTGTGTTCCAGGACCCTTCCGAAGAATCTATCGAGTACATTCCGGTATGCTGGTTTTGTTCATAACGGACTTCGTCGAAAACGAAGAACTCCGGCTCAGGCCCGTAATAAGCGTCGTCCGCGAGTCCTGAACTTTTCGCAAATTCTGCTGCTTTTTTCGCGATAGTGCGTGGGTCGCGATTATATTCTTCTCGCGTAAGCGGGTCAAAAATATCAGCAAGAACACTTACTGTCGGTTTTGCGAAAAACGGGTCCATTACCGTAGTGCTTAAATCAGGGACTGCCATCATGTCCGACTGATGAATTGGTTTCCATCCTCGAATCGAGGAACCGTCGAAACCAAGACCTTCTTTGAGTGCATTTTCGTCAAGAAATTCCAATGGAAACGTACAATGCTGCCATGTGCCCAGCAGGTCAACGAATTTCAAATCGACCATTTTTGAGTTGTTTTTCTTTGCGAATTCAAAAAATTCTTTTGGTGTCATTTGTCCTTCCTTTCATTAAGAGAAATTAAACTGCTCGTAAAAATTAAATTAATATTCCGGTTTTTATCCTATCGCCATATTGCCTTTCTCACCAGTACGAATCCTGATACACTCCTGTAAATCCATAATAAAAATTTTTCCGTCACCGATATTGCCTGCTCCCGCGCCGCTCGTGATAGCATTGACTGCGGCATCTACATATTCATCGTTGACTGCTATTTCAAGCTTTGTTTTCCTAAGCAGGTTTCCCGGCTCCTTATGGCTTCTATATACTTCTGCGATTCCCTGCTGTCTGCCTCTTCCTATAACATTAGAAACAGTTACCAGGTGTATTTCTTTTTCTGTCAGTTTTTCGAGCACGTCATCAAGCCTGTCGGGTTGAATTATGCCAATTATGTATTTCATAAAGTATAGTATCCTTTCTATGCTAACTAATCAGCGTATATGCTCCTTCTCGATGCTGCGTCAGATCAAGACCGACACGCTCTTCATGTTCGCTGACTCGCAGTTTCATTACAAGGTCCACGAATTTAAGAAGAATGCCACCGATTATAAAGGAAAACGCAGCCACGATAAACACCATTTTAATTTGTATCCATAATTGCATCGGATTGCCATGCAATAATCCATTGGCTCCATCTGGATTGACGGCTTTGGTTGCCCATATACCAGTTGCAATAACTCCCCAGATACCTCCTATTCCATGAACTCCGAAGGCATCGAGTGTGTCATCATAATTAAACTTTGTTTTCAAGTAAGTAACTACCAGCCAGGGGAAAATTCCAGCGCCTATTCCAATCCAAATCGCGCCTGCAGGAGTAACAAAACCTGAAGCAGGAGTAACTGCAGCAAGACCTGCAATTGCTCCTGTAATCATACCTAACGTAGTAGGTTTTTTAAATTTAAGCCAGTCAAGCAAACACCACGTTGCTCCAGCGGCAGATCCGGCGATGTGTGTA
>CAYSHS010000103.1:0-4421 GCA_964430845.1 uncultured Pirellulales bacterium
AGGAGCAGGTGGGCCAAAAACTCTCGGATGCCGCTTCGCTGATTTTCGCCGCACATCTTGTCATCCTCCAGGACAAGTATTTCATTGGCGGCGTAGATGAGCTGATAAAAAATGGAGTCAATCCCCCCGCCGCTATTCTGAAAGTTGCGAAACAATATATGGAGAGCTTCGCGATAAGTGACAATGCTTATATGCAGGAAAAAATTCAGGACATCGAGGACCTTGTGGTCAGGCTGATAAACAACCTGCTGAGCGAGTCCGAAGAAGTTCTTAAAGTTAAAGGCCGAATTATAATCACGAGAGAGCTTTACCCTTCCGATTTGCTTATCTTATCATCCGAGGGGTCGACAGGAATCGTCCTCGTGGGAGGCACAGTCACATCACACCTGTCGATTCTTGCAAGCTCGCTGCGTATCCCGATGATTGTCTGCAGTACATACGAGCTTCTCGATTTACCCGATGAAATTCCCGTTTTAATCGATGCTGAAATTGGAAACGTGTATGTGGACCCGTCCGATGAAATACTTGAGCGTTTCGAGTCACAGCAAAAAGCCAGGCAGACATTAGAACAGCAAAAGCTCACAATCAGGCCGCAAACAACAACACGTGACGGCACGCGGGTGCATCTTTACGCCAATATTAACCTGCTTGCCGATTTGAAAGTCGCCTGCGAGCTGCAATGCGAAGGAGTCGGCTTGTATCGTTCGGAATTTCCGTTTATGATAAGAAGAAATTTCCCGACCGAAGCCGAGCAGTTTATAACGTACAGCAAGCTCGTCCAGTTGGTGGAAGGCAAGCCGGTAACGTTAAGAACGCTCGATATTGGCGGCGATAAAATGCTCTCCTATTATGGTGACACAAAAGAGCAGAACCCCGCGATGGGCCTGCGCTCGATACGTTTCTCGCTCCAGAACAAGCCTGTTTTCGCAGAACAGATTCGCGCAATGCTGCGAGCGGGCGCAAATGCTGATTTGCGTATCATGTTCCCGATGGTCTCGTCAATAGATGAGTTCTGCAATGCACGTGACATAGTTTTCGAATGTATAGAAGACCTGCGTAAAAAGAGTATCGAGCACAACAGCAAACCTAAACTCGGAATTATGGTCGAGCTTCCCAGCATAGTCGATTTAATAGATGACTTCGCCAAGGAAGCCGAATTTTTCTCTATCGGCACAAACGACTTTATCCAGTTCATGCTTGGAGTTGACAGGACAAACGAAAATATCGCGGCTTCTTATGTCCCTCATCATCCTTCTGTCCTGCGCGCACTGAAAAAAGTAGTTCAATCTGCCAATAACAACAAAAGAGAAATCGCTATATGCGGCGACATGGCGCACGAGGAAAAATATACCCCCTTCCTGCTCGGTATAGGCGTTCGAAATCTAAGCATGGACCCGCGCTACCTGCCGCGAATACAGCAGGCAATTTCAAAAATAGATATAGCCGAAGCCGAGGCAGCCGCAGATAATATGCTAAAAAAACCAAAAATCAGTGACCTTACACAAACGCTCCGATAAGTTATATTTCCTTTTCCAAAACGATAGTTATTTCTTTTAATTCTCCGCCGCGTTCAATTTGTAATTTGATTTTGCATCCATTTCCTGAACGAAAGAGCTGTTTTAGTTGTTTCATATTGTAACTATTAGCTTCCCTGCCATCGATTTGAATGATAATATCGCCTGCTTGCACACCTGCTTTTTCAGCAGGACTTGACCGGCTAATAGAATGAACTGTCAAAGTTCCCGAATTAAGTAACAGTGCTAATCCACTCATACCCGATTCATCTTTTCTATCAAATTGTTCACCTTTTTTCAGATACAATTTTTTATTCGGAAAATCCATAATCACTGTATGACGGTTAAGAAATTCGAGTCCAATATGACTTTCAGAACTTTCTCCGAATATGAGATTTTGATATTCAAAAGATCCGATAGCAAAATTTCCCACACGCATCAAACGTGATTTCTGAGCACCAGATGCCGTTGCAACCAGAGTTTCGGATAGTTTCACATCTTTTTGTCCAATTAACTTTTCAAAGATTTCACTATCAAGAACTCCCGTAGAAATATTACCGCTATCAATACCGAAATCAATATCCTTTTGTCCGCCAATTTGTCCTTGAACCCGTGGTAAACCAAGCTTATTAAATTTGATATCTAATGCCTGCTCAAAACCAAATGACTTTATTTCATCTTTACCAACAAAAGAAATTAAATTCTTATCGAAGTCTATCTTAATAGCATGGTTTTTAAAGAAATCCATACCAAGTACTCCGTCTATTTTTCTTCCATCAACCATTTTAAACATACTTAAATCTACACATCCTATTTCACCGCCTTGCGGCAATATAAACGGACCTATCTGTATTAACGGAGATTCGAAGGTCTGCATAACTATAGGATTCCCGGCAGTCTGCACATTTTGCATTCTTTTCGATTTCCCAAGTAAATCTTTCAGAGAAGAGTCAAACATTGTTGTTGTTGCTCCTGTATCCATGATAAAAGAATATTCTTTTCCATGTATATGAACGGGAATGAGTATTGCTCCGCAGCCGCCACCGATTGGAAATTCTGTTCTATTATCTACCGCAGGCTGATTCACTTCGGTAACATTTTGCAGCGGCATCGTCTTATCTGCACGATTTGGATCAAAAATTGTTTCTATAGTTTCAGAAGCTGAAGTAGTATTAACTATTGTGCCTTCAGGAAAGAAATAAACAAACTCACTTTCAGATACAGGGATATTTACCTCAATATCTTTGATTATAACGTTCGTTTTATATTCGGGCGCACGATTACCATTGTTATCAATATTGAATCTTTCATAATCTATTGTTCGAGGAATCGGGTATTTGTCCGAATAGTTGTAATCATAGTGCTTTTCATATAGCAATTGATCAGGATCGTCTTCTATAAGACAAACAGTTTTAATTAGAAAATACTTATCGCCTCCTGTCTCTATCCAATAATAAATATACGCATTTTGCGACGGTTTATAAGGCATAATTGATAATATTTTTTCACATTCATGCCCATTGATTATTTCCCTTCCCATATTTTTATAAACGCCCTGATCAATGTTTTTCTCGAAATTCGGACTAATAATACCAAAACCAGCAATTTGGCATATATTATTTTCTATACCCATTGAATTAAAACTTTTTGGAAATATTGATCCTACTTTTATATTTATCTTTTTCACAAATTCAAAAAACTTTACATCAATCCCATCATAGACAAATCTTCTTTCCCGAACTTGTTCGTCATCTTTATAAGCATACTCAGACATATTATATTTATCGCCGCTTTTAATATATGAAACCTTATATCTAATCTCATTATTCGAGGGATATGTTATTGTATTGACAGTATAATCGGTTTTCATAGTATCCAATTGCTTCATTTGCTGACGCAAACCTTCCAAAACCGGCTCTGGTACCGCTTTTTCCTGCGCAGAACAATAAACAGAAAATACTGTAATTATCAGCGATAAAAGAAATAACCTGGCTCTCATAATCCTAATCTCCTGATAGAAATCCAATACATTCACGCTTCATATTATTACCTGCCTGCCCTATTACTCTCGAAGCTGTTCACCACGTTATTTTAGCATTTTGAAGAAAAGACGCAATAAAAATAACACGAAAAACGCTTGTTTCACAATACGATAACCACTTATAACAAAAGGAGTTAAATCGAAGTGAAAAATTTTTAAAAAATATTATTTTTTTCTTGTCATATCTACTTGAGTAGAGTAAGATGTACTGTAATAGAGTTTAAGGAGTTTATTATGGCAAAGAAAAATATCGAGCTTTTCGACAGCGAGTGGGCGATTATGAGAATCGTATGGCAAAAGCAGCCCTGTGCGGCTCCAACCGTACAGGAAGCGCTTCAAAAAGAAAAAGGATGGGCCTACACGACTGTCAAAACAATGATGGACAGGATGGTTAAAAAGGGACTGCTCAAAACACAAAAAATACGAAACCTCTACCTGTACAGTTCAACTCTCTCGGAATCTCAGGCACAAAAAGGTGAGATTATGAAAACCCTTAAAAGAGCCTTCGACGGAACTCTAACTCCTATGATGCAGTTTCTAATTGAGAACGATGAGCTTTCAGAAAATGAGTATAAACAACTGGAACAGCTAATCAAAAACAGGAAACGCGGCAAAACATCTTCAAAGAAAAAATAATTGCGGAGGTAAAATTATGAATGTTTTAATAGAACAAATCAACTTAGTGGGAAAAACTTTTGTCGATTTTGCATTACCGATGCTCATTCAATCAAGTGTATTGATTGGCATCTTGTTAGGAATCGATTTGCTGCTTCACAAAAAAACAAGAGCAACCTTTCGATACTGGATATGGATGATAGTATTAGTCAAGCTGATACTACCACCTTCTTTATCATTGCCTACAAGCC
>CAYSHS010000103.1:4431-9669 GCA_964430845.1 uncultured Pirellulales bacterium
TGGCAAAATAATCAATTCCGCTCAAAATCCGCCAATACAGGAAGAACCGGAAACTTCTTCTTTCGGTAATCTCGAAATTGCTTCGCTTTCCAATGATTTCGCACCTACAGAATATAGACCGGAACCTGCATTTAATTCTGAAGACTTCGCTGCAACTCCTCCAGTTATTCCCAAAATACCTTTATCATGGCAGGCAATAGCTTTTCTAAGCTGGCTTGCGGTTTCTTGTATGATGTTCATTCTATTAATTCAAAGGACATTCTTCGTAAAGCGGCTGATAAAACAATCTCAAAACGCAGATGAAAAACTGAATGATATTCTCGAAAATGCCCGGCTTCAAATGAGTTTAAAAAAGAAAGTAGTAATGAGACTTTCAGACGCCGCAATGAGTCCATCTGTTTGCGGCTTATTCAAACCTGTTATTCTCATTCCTCATAAATTAGTAAAAACAATAAACACAAACGATCTCCATGCCGTATTGCTGCATGAACTGGCTCATATAAAGCATCACGATTTATGGATAAACCTGGTCCAGGCGATTCTGCAAATTATATACATTTACAATCCCCTGCTCTGGATTGCGAACATTGTCATCCGCAATGTAAGAGAGCAGGCGGTAGATGAAATGGTCCTTGTCGCTATGGGTGAGCAGGCTGAAGAGTATCCGAAAACGCTACTAAATATTTCAAGACTAAGTTTCGGCTCAGCCACTTTTAGTTTACGTTTGATTGGAGTAGCGGAATCAAAGAAAGCACTTTTTTCCAGGATAAAACATATTACAAGCAAACCATTCCCGAAAACCATAAAACTTGGATTTGTGGGTTTTACAACATTAACTTTAGCCGCTTGTATATTGCTCCCTATGGCAAAAGGCCAAAGACAAACAAATAATCCTTCAGAAGAAATTATTGACAACCTCGCAAATGACATAACAGATAATATTTCCGGACAAGAACCAAACGATATTAATGAATCAGATTCAGCGGAAGATGAGTTTAAAGCTAAGTACAGTGACGTAAGGGAATTTGTAAAAATTGGAAATATAACTGGTTATTATGATAAATGTCGGGAAATGTTTGACAAAAATGACCTGCCATTACTAAATGAATTACTTAAAGATGAAGAATATGCGCCATACAGGCTTAATATATCGAGACTGATTATCCATATTAACAACGACCATGATTCTATAGAATCAATTAAGCTTGATTTTTCAGTCAACGATATTAAAAATATTGTTATAAAACATCAGCAAGAGCCTCCGGGATCAGAGTTGAAGTTTGTTCACCAGGTTGAATCAGTTCAATATGATCAATTTATAAAGGCTATTGTTGCAGGTGAGAGAAAGAAAGTATCTGAAGGAGAACTGTGGTTGCGTCAGATGCAGGATCCCCAAATCTTTATATTACTGCAAGATGGACAAGAAATTGAGATTTGGATATCCCGTTATGAAATACGATTTTGTATGCGTAGTAAAAATGGAAATATATATTTCAATAGTGCATCACTTGAGAACTTGATTAATGAAATTGTTATTGATGGATTGAAGAGCGAACTAAACGGTAATGAATGGACAAACAGGCGCTATCATGCAGCGTCCAAATTGTTTGACCTGGGCGACACATCAGGTTTAGATATTCTGATTCAAAGTATGAATGAAGATAAACCGATTAATACCCGGGTTAAAGCTGCCGGCAGACTTGCAAAGAAACAACACCCTCAAGCGTTTCAGACATTAAGTGAATTGGGAACATCGACCACAAATGATAACTACGGCCAAGAAGTGTGTAGTGCGTTGTTGGAGTACGTTGGCTCCGAATATGATCCTTTTCCGATATATAAGAAAATTTGCCTTGAAAGCAGTTGGGAGAAACACGAAACTCGTGTCATTCAACACCTAAAAAAAATCGGTACACACAAGGCTATTGAAACAATGATCGAGTTATGGGGAAGAGGCGAATATTATAGTACGTTTTTAATGCAAACCTGTGGACAGTATTTTGAACCCGAGGATAATAAAAAATGCCTGGAATGGTGGGAGAAGAATAAACATCGACCTGTCCTGGAACTTTTGGCTGACGGTGTGGAAAATGATCCGAAAGGTTCTGTAAGCGTATTCATACTCCAAATGCAAGAACTCAATCCAAATGGAGCTATTGAAGTATTTATTCGTCGGTTACCGGATGCTCGCGGTGATGCGGTGGAATACATTACAGGTGCTCTCAGAGATATTACAAATATAAATTTCGGAACCGATAAAGCAGCCTGGCTGAAATGGTGGGAAGAAAATAAAGGAAACTATGCTGACCATGTTGAGGAGTCCGGCTTGGGCGAGCCTGGACAGCCAAACATATTGTGGGAAGATATGAACGCCGTGGATTTCTCAAATGCGTTGCTGGGAAACTGGAAAAGCGTGTACACGTCTCCACAAGGCGCGAATATACAACAGATTCATTTTTTTTCTGATGATACGGCTACTGTCACAGTTATTTCAAATGGTCGGGTAAATACGATAGCCGGAAAATATCAACTCGAATTTGAAAAAGAACCACAGCAAGGTATGATTACACATGCAAAAATAAAAATCAAGTCGGATTCGGATACAGTTACTCTTTCAAGAGTCCATTTTGGGTTACACAATGGAGTTATGTTGTCAAAAGGTCCTTTGCTTAGAATTGACAAGGAACCTTATGGTGCATTAGAAAGATTTCTACCGGGCGATTCAGAAATTATTAATGTGATCAAGAATGCATTGCCTGATAATTATCTTATCCAGAAAGTCGATTCGGATGCTTACCCCTTTTACTATTCCACCGGAAAAGGGCTTGCATTCTATTTGATAAGAAAAGGTGTGGAATATTCGAAACAACCTTACGATGATATTATTTGGTTAATGCCTAAAGACTATGAAGGCGGCCAATATAATTATAACGAAACACACGCTGTGGTCCCGCCTGTACTTATTGAATCAACATATAATTATAAAGTTTATGTTTGGGATTGTCCGGATACGGTTCAAAATTCCATTACTAAAGCAATAAAGAATTTTGAACAATCCACTTCCAGTCCCGGCGAGAAAATGAAAAACAGTTGGAGTGAAGCAGATTCAACTTATTTGATTGAAGAAGAATCCGCAAAAATCGGTTGGAGCCAGCCGCAAAATGGATTGAGTACCAGAGTCCTTTCGACTCAACCGTACTGGATTCCCGGACAGACACCTGAAGTCAGAATCCAGGTACGTAACGTCTCGGATAAAGAGATTATAATTCGTCCCCTGAAGCATGACAATTCTCTGGTTAATCTTAGTATCGGGATACAATTGCCAGGCAGGCCGGAAACACGTAATCAAATGTCTTCAACTCGTCACACAAATTGGATTCCCCCCGAACCAGTTACGCTCAAGCCGGGCGAAAGTATGGAGACCTTGACGAGAGTCAGTCCAAGCCCAAAAGAAAACAATGACGCTCTTACATGGGAAGTGATTGCAGAGTTGAAAAGCCCAAGCTATCCTATCGATGATAATGACAAGTTATGGCAAGGAACCATTACTGTAAGCACACAGGTAAGATTCCATGATCTCACAAAACTTCCTGCCGAACAACTCGTTAGTTTCCTGAATACTGACTACCCCGATTATTCACAGGTACGGTCGGAGCTTGTTCGCAGGTGGCAGCTTGAGCCGCCTATTGAAGCACGGCCTATCCAGTACTCTAATGCTATCCGCTCGGCTAACAGCAAGTACGTTGTTTTCTTTCGTGCATACCCCTTCGATGGCCTGGGATTTCCCACGATGCGGGGAGATCATCTGATACTAGTGCGATCTGACGGTCATGTGATGTGGAGTAAAACGCTTGACTTCGCTGATTTTCCTTCTGTGGGTAATGATGGCACTGTCGCGGCAGCAGAGTGGCTTGAGACACCTCCGCATTTTCGAGTTCGTATCATCTCCGCAAATGGTACTGATATTGGCTCATACGAAACGAAACCGAACGAGGCGTTTTTGAAACAGTGGAATACTTCTAAATTTATGCGGCCGCTATTTTCAAGCATTACCGCGATGGGTATCAGCCCGGATGGAAAGCGAGTGTATTTCGCAACAACCAGCGGTTGGGAGGGACGAAGACTCCGTGCGATTAATCGCAACGGGGAACTACAGTGGGAAGAAATCCTTGATGAAGTTTTCCCATCCTGGCCTGGAAGCGTTTTGAGGGTTTCCCCTGATATGCGATACATCCTTGTTGCTGACACATGTCACTATCCGTCAAACGGTTTTATTGTCTTTACTGACAAAGGTAAATTAGTTCACACTTCCACAAAATTGGAAAGAGATGCCTCCTTTAGTTTCGACAGTGACACTATTATCATCAAAGACCAACAAGGCACTCGGAAAGTCGTTTTGTCCGGATCGACGGATATAGATACTATCAGCCGCAATTCAGCCGGAGTTGATATAGAAACTCTAAGGAAAGCAATATTTACAATAGAACCAACTTTTGAATTCCAACAAAGGCTTAGAATTGGAGGTTTAGCACAGAATATTTCGCAGATGCAGGCAATACAAAAGCTTGAGGCGGCTGGCTCAGAAGAAGCGATTAATGTTCTTTTGGAATGTCTGACAAATTCCAGAATTGATAGTGTTCTCAAGCAAAATGCTCTATTAGCATTGGGGCGAATAGGAACAAAACCAGCGATTGAAGCAATTACAAAATTCGAGAACTGGAGCCGGAGCCGCTATGGGAATCCTCTGCCTTTTTATATGGGAGCTTTAACAAGTCCTGTAATTCACCTTATCGGAGCTCAGGCAATACCTTTAGCCGAAACAATTGATTCAGACAATAAAAGATGGGCGTTAGTACCGTTAAGCCTTTACGGAGAGCGTAATCTTTTTCTAACATCACAAACCAGTGATGATACCTGGTCCGCCGAGCCAATTTTGCTGGATATTTCAGGATTTCCGGAACTTCGCATGTCACACTTGGCTTCAGGGTCACAATGGACAAATAAGTGTGAATTGTCTGTTAAAGACAATGTGTTTAAAATTCAGTTTATTAATAAAAGTTTTGAAATAAAAATCAACGACCAGATGAAAGACACCGACAAAGATGGATTACCCGATAGTGTCGAGGCTCGAATATCGACTGATCCCAATAATCCAGATTCTGATGCTGACGGAATACCAGATGGAAAAGACTCTAATCCTCTCACACCGAAACACACAGAAAACAACGATATAACAGA